>JAYPMN010000007.1:0-15556 GCA_038129925.1 Flavobacteriaceae bacterium | reverse complement strand
AGCAATTGAAAAACTTTTAAACAAGTATTTGGAAGGCGAGACCAGCTTAAAAGAAGAAGCTGTATTGAGGACCTATTTTACTCAGAAATCCACCATCCCTGGGGCATGGATTCCTTACCGTCAATTTTTTGGGTACTGTAAAGAAGCCAAAAAAGAAACCTTTTCTATTAGACTAAAAGAACAAACCAAACCTATAAAATCATGGATGTTGGTTGCTGCGAGTATAGCTCTAGTATTTGCACTTCAACTCAGTGGTCTTTTTGAGCAAAAGGCTACTCCATTTGAAAAGCAACAGGCAGAATTAGCCTTTCAGCAATTTCAGACACAAATGAAAACCGTTTCAAATCATCTAAATAGGGGAGCTCAAAAAGTAGCCTATCTAGACTATTGGAATGACACCACGCAAAAATTAATTAAATAGTTATGAAAAAAAATCTCCTATTACTAACCGCCTTTATTGCCTCTTTTTGGGTCTCTGGTCAAAATATTTTTGAACGCTATGCCGACAATGATGAGGTTACACTGGTTTCGATCAGTCCAAAAATGTTTAAAATGCTCGGGCAAATGAGCTTGAGCTTAGATGATCCTGAGGCTCAAGAATACTTAGACATGGTAACAAGTATCAATAATTTTAAGGTCTTGGTTTCAAAAAATCAATCTATTGGTAATGATATGTTAAAATGGGTCAATCAGCAAGTTTCAAAGCAAGATTTGAATGAGTTGATGAGTGTCAAGGACAAGGAAGCTGATGTCACTTTTTATATTAAAGAGGGTAAAAAAGAAGATTATGTTGAGAAATTGTTGATGTATGTAAATGAACGCATGCAATCTAGTCCAGGCAACTCAAACCTCAATATTAACGGAAGAGAAATTAAGGCTGTACTCATGCTCTTAGAAGGAAATATTGATCTCAATAAAATTTCAAAATTAACTGATCAAATGGATCTTCCTGGAGGAAACCAATTGAGAAAAGCACAACAAAAAAAGTCTTAATAAATGAAAAAGAAAGCCCTTTATTTTTTGACATTACTCGCAGGAATTGTAACCATTTCTTGTAAGCAGGGTCCTAGTTTACAGCAGTATTTTGTTGAAAAAATGGACGACCCCTCGTTTCTTATCGTAAACTTACCCATTAATACCGATAGTTTGTTTAACGACAATATTTCAGCCCAAGAGCAAAAAGCGATTACTAGCGTGGATAAACTGAATCTTTTATTTTGCAAAAAAAGCGATGACCAAACCGAGAAATACAAGACAGAAGTAGATCGTGTAAAGAAAATACTCTCAGCGAAACGATATCAACACTTGATGGACTTTAAGGTTTTTGATAATGCCCAAGGCAAATTTTTATATGAAGGGGAAATGGACAAGATTGAAGAAGGAATAGTATTTGTAAGTACAGATGAAATGGGATTTGGAGTGCTACGTATACTCGGTGATAAGATTAACCCTGCTTCATTGTTGACTTTAAGTAAGAAAATTAATTCCAATCAGTTGAAAAGCCAAATTAAAAACTCATTGGGTTCGCTTGGTAATTTTTCAGAAACTCAGTAAACAAACTTAGATACCAGTATAGTTAAAAGGTGTGATCGTTTTCAATTTTGTTTTTATATGATCATCTACCTCGAGATTTTCCACAAACTGATGGATCGCTTCACGGTTTATAGTAGCATTTGTACGGGTTAATTCTTTTAGGGCTTCATATGGATTTGGGAAACCTTCTTTTCTAAGAATAGTCTGTATTGCTTCCGCGACTACTGCCCAATTGGAGTTGAGGTCGTCTTCAATTTTGGCTGTATTGACAACCAGTTTTTTTAATCCTTTGAGCGTTGACTGAAGTCCGATTAAGGTATGGCCAAAAGGAACCCCAATATTTCTAAGTACGGTGCTATCAGTTAAATCTCGTTGAAGTCTTGAAATGGGTAATTTACTAGACAAAAACTCAAAAATTGCATTAGCAATACCCAAATTTCCTTCAGAATTTTCAAAGTCAATGGGGTTTACCTTATGCGGCATGGCAGAAGATCCTACTTCTTTAGCATTGATTTTTTGCTTAAAATAATCCATAGAAATATACTGCCACAAATCTCGATTTAGGTCAATGAATATCGTATTGATTCGCTTGATATTATCACAAAGTGCCGCCAAAGAATCGTAATGCTCTATTTGGGTTGTTGGGAATGAATAATTAAGTCCTAATTGTTGTTCAACAAATTGAGTTCCAAAAGTTTTCCAGTCAATTTCTGGATAGGCGATCTGGTGAGCATTGAAATTTCCAGTAGCACCAGAGAACTTTGCGCCGTGAGGGAGTTGTTGAATACTGTCTCTTTGATTTTTTAGACGTTGAACAAAAACTTCAATTTCTTTTCCTAGGCGAGTGGGTGAAGCAGGTTGACCATGTGTTCTAGCAAGTAAAGCAATGTCTTTATATTCTGTTACCATGCCTTCAAGTTCGGTAATTACTTTATCGAGTTGAGGAAGGTACACTTGCTCAACAGCATTTTTTACAGATAACGGAATGGCTGTATTGTTAATGTCTTGGGAGGTCAACCCAAAATGAATAAACTCTTTATAGGATTGAAGTTCAAGCTTGTCAAATTCTTTTTTTATAAAGTACTCAACAGCTTTTACATCGTGATTTGTTGTGCTTTCAATAGTCTTCACCTCCATAGCATCATCAGAAGAGAAATGTAAATAAATGCTTCTTAGTTCCTCAAATAAAGAAGGGTTGAAGTCTGACAACTGCGGAAGGGGTAATTCGCACAAAGCGATAAAGTATTCAATTTCTACTTGAACTCGATATTTGATTAAAGCCTCTTCTGAAAAGTAAGGGGCAAGAGATTTTGTTTTGGATCTGTATCGACCATCAATAGGTGAAATTGCGTTTAATGCAGTGAGCAACATCTTTGTTCTGTTTGAGAGACAAAGATACGTTGAAAATAAGATTGGAAGAAATCAATCCTCAAAAACCGTTCGAATTGCTGGGTAAATGCCTTTGGGAAAAGTTCTTTTAGAATGGAGTAAAATTTCTTCTAAATCATTTCTAAGTTTTGGAGCGTCTTTTGAAAAGAACCCTAAAATACGAATTGAAAAGTTTAATGGAGCCGCTTTTTTTTCTGTTAAAATCCATTCTAACAATGTATTTATCAGTCTTTCTTTCTTTTTCTTTGGTAGGGTTTTGTATCTGTGTTTATCCTTTAAATACAGCCAAATGATTTTACTGTGGACCCGACGCATACTTGGATGTTGGATTTTTGAAATTTCATCAATTAATTTTGACCAATTACTATCAAGTCTAGTAAGATCCTCCAGTATATAAAGTTCCCAAACCCAAGCGGCATATATGTGCGATCTTTTGGCACTTGAATTGATTGCTAAATCAAATAGCTGTTGAGGCATACTGCCATTTTCAAGAATAAATGACAGTGCCTCAAAACGCTCTTTTTTCGATGCCTTTAAGGGTTTAAAATAGTCTTCGAGAGTGACCATTTGTTTCGTTACAAATTCAACACCCTGTATTCCTCATAGCATTTACTTATGGCCTCTAAGATTTGTAAGTCGTTTGCATCTTTCATAAAGGCATCAGAGTAATTACAATTGCGAAGAATTTCATCTATATCCAGACGGCTTAATCCTAGTAGTTGCATCAAGACTTGACGATCAAATTTTGAAGCAAGTAAATTTTTAATTTCATCGTCCTCGCGCATTTTTTTCAATTTCCGCATCTGATTGGGATTTTTTCCAAACAAATTGTTGAGAAGGTCGGCAGGGTTAAAGATTGCTCCAAACGCTTTAGAAATTGCTCCTGGATTTCTGTCTCCAGCCTCATAGCCTCTATTGGGCAGTCCTGAAATACTGTATCTTCTCGCAGTATTGATAGGTGCATTGCGAACGTCTATATCTAAATAGCCTGTAAGCTGGTAGGGACGAACTATGATTTCTTCTAAAGCAAAGGCCAATTCGGTCATGTTAAATTCAGCATTTCCAAACTTAATCATGTCGTTGGTAACGGCTATTTTGAGTGGTTTGTAACCCAAATATGAAAAATAGAGGGTGTCATTTGCTTGGGCCTGTATCTCAAAACCTCCTTTTTGATCCGTAATAGTTCCGATAACTTGAGTGAGGTTCAGGATATGAACACTGGGCATGACTAGACCCGTAGTTTCGTTTTTTACTACTGCTGTAAATGTATCTTGTCCGAAACAAGTATAGGATATAAATAAAAATAGCATCCCACAGATCTTCCTCATGCCATAAAATTATGTAAAAATCATGGAATCTATCTGCTTGTAAAAGGAAAAGTACCTCCTGGGGTCTGACTACCCAAAACTTTGATCATCGATTGGGTTGCGATTGCGCGATGCCCAATTTTATTTTTAACATCATCACCCAATTCAGCAAAAGTCTTTTGATACCCTTTTGGAATAAAAATGGGATCATAGCCAAATCCTTTGGCTCCTCTTTTTTCAAAAATGATTGAGCCTTCTACTCGACCACTAAAAACGTATCCTTTACCTTCTAGATGAAGGTAAAAAACAGTTCTAAACCAAGCTCGAGTATTTTGATGTCCTTTGAGCTCGTTCCAAACTTTTTTAATGTTTTTATCCATATTACGTTTCTCACCTCCATATCTTGCAGAGTATACACCTGGTGCTCCATCTAAAGCTTCAATTTCAAGACCCGAGTCATCTGCAAAACAATCTAAACCAAATTTCATTCTGGCAAAATCAGCCTTGATTTTTGCATTCTCTTGTAAGGTAACTCCCGTTTCTTCAATTTCATCTTTACAGCCGATATTGTTTAAGCTTATCAGTGAAATCGAGTCAGGTAAAAGTTGATTGAGTTCTTCAACTTTGTGATCATTATGCGTTGCGAAAAGTAATGTCATTAAAAATTGTGATAAGGATGATTATTGATTATCGTATAAGCTCTGTACAATTGTTCGCAAAAAAACAAGCGTATCATTTGATGTGAAAAGGTCATGTCCGATAAGCGGACTTTATTGTTGAAAGTTAAGTAAATCTTTTCTGAAAATCCAAAAGCACCTCCAATGATAAAGACGAGATTCCTAATTCCCATATTTTGTTGATTTTCAATAGTTTCTGCAAAAGTTTTTGAGCTAAATGCTTTTCCTCTCTCATCCAATAGAATAACGACATCATCCTTTTTAATTTTTAAAAGAAGTTTTTTTGCCTCTTCATTTTTGACCAGTTCTGGGTTACTTTTTTTTCCAGTTTTTACATCAGGGATATACTCAATACTAAAGTTAACGTATTGATTGATTCTTTTTGAATAGTGCTCCATAGAATCAAACCAAATAGAATTATTATTCTTTCCTATACAGAGGAGTTTGATTTTCATAGCTGTCCAAAGTTACAAAGCTTCTTTATTTTTTGATCAATATTCAGCCTAAATGATTTTGGCGATTATCTTTGTAGTAGAATACCCAAAAAACAATGTCAAAATTTTTGCAATTACCGATAGTAAAGTCAATTGTAGAATTCCTACAAGCAATTAAGCTTCCTGGTTTTTTCGGTTTTTCAGTTTACGATCTAGTAGAGATGTATACTATTGGTATTGTTAAGGGTGCATTGACTTCTAGGGCTGGAAGTATCTCCTACAGTTTTTTTATGGCCTTGTTTCCTTTTTTATTGTTTGTTTTAAATCTCATTCCTTTTGTGGATATGATTCCATTTATACGAATTGATAATTTCGATGAGACTTTTCTAAATTACCTAGAGTTATTTTTACCAACGGAAACACAATCTTTTTTCACTCAAATTTTTGATGATATAAAAAACAAACCTAGAGGAGGATTATTATCCTCAGTTTTCTTGCTTTCAATATTCTTGTCTGCAAATGGTATTTCTGCAATTTTTGGAAGTTTTGAAGTGTCTTATCACGTAAACTTTTCAAGAAACTTTTTCAAACAGTACCTACTATCAATTGCACTAAGTGTAGTTATTGCAATACTTTCCTTGGCTGTTGTGATCGTCTTTTTTTACTTTGAATTTTATATTTTAAACAATCTAGACTCTTTAATTGAGTCTGAGATTAGGTGGACGAGAATTGGACAATATGCTTTTTTTGGTGCCTTTATCTACATAGTAGTAAGTTTACTTTATTATTTTGGTACCATAGAGGGGCGTAAAATACGTTTCTTTTCACCTGGGGCATTGATGACTGTTTTGATGTTTTTTGTGACGACATACGGATTTGGAGTGTACATAGATAACTTTTCAAATTACAACCAGCTCTATGGCTCTATTGGAGCGTTGTTGATTTTCCTACTTTATATTTGGATTAATTCGAACATACTTTTATTAGGATTTGAGTTAAATGCAACACTTTTCCGTTTTAAAAGAGAGCCAAAGATTGTATCAGATGAAGCTTGATGGAAAAGACGCTCCCGCGAATTTTGCTGATGTTCTTCTCCCGTTAGCACTTACAAAGGCATATACCTACCAGCTTAGCTTGGAAGAAGCAGAGCAATTGTCCCCTGGTTTTAGGGTAGTTGTTCCTTTCGGTAAGCAAAAAATGTATACTGCTATTGTTAAGCGTATACATCAAGTTGCACCTCAAAAATATCAACCCAAACCTATTGGGATGATTTTAGATGAAGTCCCCAGCGTTACTCAAACACAATTAGACTTTTGGTCTTGGATGGCAAACTATTATATGTGCTGTGAAGGAGAGGTCATGCGAGCCTGTTTGCCGGCAGCCTTAATGCTCGAGAGTGAAACACTGATTGTAATCCAAGAGGTTGAAGAAACCGTTTTAGATGAGCTTACCGATCTGCAATTTTTAGTTTATGAAGCCCTCCAAAAGCAAGCTCTTAGTTTAGATGATATCGCTCAAATTACGGACAGAAAACGAGTAATGCCTTTGATTGTCGATATGATGCAAAAGGGAACGGCAATGATTCATCAAAAAATTGAAGAAAAATTCAAACCAAAAAGAGTGCGTTTTGTCAGATTAAATAAAGCTTATGAGTCAAAGGAGGCACTGCAATTACTCTTTGATGAATTAAGACGAGCACCTAAACAATCTGAAGTAATCATGAGGATTTTGAGTCTTAATCCCAAAGAAAGACTTTGGCAAAAAGTAGCTAAATTAAAATCTGATTCAGCAATTAAAAGTAATTCAATCAAAGTGCTTATAGATAAAGGTATTTTGGAAGAAAGTTATCATGAAGTATTTCGTGAACTCTATGCTGGAAAGGAACTTTTAAAAGAAAAAAAAGAATTGTCAAAGGCGCAAACAGTGGCCTTGGATAAAATCACGATTTCTTTAAAAGAAAAGCAAGTGGTTTTATTTGAAGGAGTAACCTCTTCAGGTAAAACAGAGGTCTATATTAAATTGATTGAGGAGCAACTTAAGCAAAGTAAGCAGGTTCTTTATTTGGTTCCAGAAATCTCACTAACCCCACAAGTAGTAGATCGATTGATAGCCCATTTTGGAGACCAAGTTTTGGTTTATCATTCTAAGTTTTCCATCCACGAGCGTGCAGAGGTCTGGCAGCAAGTTTTGAGTCCATCAGGACAGGGCCAAATAATCGTAGGTGCCCGATCAGCAATTCTCTTGCCTTTTCAAAATCTTGGACTTGTAATTGTCGATGAGGAACATGAAAACTCCTATAAACAATTTGATCCAGCCCCCCGATACCAAGCAAGGGACAGCGCCATTTATCTTTCTAAATTGCTAAAAGCAAAGGTGCTTCTTGGCTCGGCCACACCATCTTTAGAGACCGCAGAAAATGCTCGAAATGGAAAATACGGATGGATTCAACTAACGGAACGTTACGGGGGAATTTCTATGCCCAAAATCGAATTGATTGATCTTAAAAAGGCACAGAAGAAAAAACAAATAAATGGAATGTTTTCAAATGTACTGATTGATGCAATGAGAGCAACATTAAAAGAAAACAAACAAATTATTCTTTTTCAGAATCGTCGTGGTTATGCTCCCATACTTGAATGTACAAGTTGTGGTCACTCACCCCAATGTACACAATGCGATGTAACGCTTACTTATCATCAGACTCATCATCAGTTGCGTTGTCACTATTGCAGCTACCATATAACGAAGCCTCAGCAATGTCACGCTTGCGGTATGCACACACTAACGACCAAAGGAGTGGGAACCCAACAAATTGAGGAACACGTTAAAGCAATTTTCCCTGAGGTTAAAGTTGGAAGAATGGATTGGGACAGTACTCGAGGAAAGTGGGGATTTGATAAGATAATCAACGCCTTTGACAAAGAAGAAATTCAGGTTTTGGTGGGAACCCAGATGGTAGTGAAAGGTTTAGACTTTAAAAACGTATTGTTGGTAGGGGTTATTAATGCAGATCAAATACTAAATTTTCCTGACTTTAGGGCTCATGAGCGGAGCTTTCAAATGCTTTGTCAGGTAGCAGGTAGGGCAGGGAGGTCAGATCGAAAAGGTCGGGTATTGATGCAAACTTATCAGCCTGAACATCCTACCTTAAAACAAGTCGTTAATCACGATTTTGAAGACTTATTTAGAGTCCAAAAAAGTGAGCGCTTACAGTACCATTATCCCCCCTACTATAGAATGATACGTATTACTTTAAAATCCAGGCAATATGATACTATAAATTTAGCTGCAGACTGGTTTGCAAATGTGATCAAGCAGACGTACGAGGGAACAGTATTGGGACCCGTTTTTCCAGTAGTTGCAAGAATAAGAAATCAATATCACAAACAAATCTTGATTAAGGTTGACCATGATTTACCCGCCCCAGCAGTTAAAGCAGTGTTATCAAAAACTTACAAAAGTTTTCAAGCAGTCGCAGCATTTAGAAGTACCCGTGTAAATTTTGATGTCGATCCTTTTTAAATCTGACTGATTATCTCGCGGAAGTCTTTCTTTCGGTTTCTACTGATGGGTAAATCATCTCCGTCAATATTTACAGTAGTGGAAGTGTAGTTTACGACTTTATTTAGATTGATGATAAAAGATTTATGGATTCTTAAAAATTGATTTTCAGGTAATTTTTCCATAAAAGCCTTCATGGTTGATAAGACTAAGTATTTTTTTTCTAGGGTGATAATTTTAATATAATCCCCCATAGCTTCTACCCATTTAATTCTCGAGGTAGGAATTTTTTCAGTAGTAAGGTTGTATTTTATTTCTATGATTTTACTTTTTTCTTTTATTGTTTCAAAAGCATTATGAACTCTATAAACAACACGATCCACAGCTTTTTCAATACGTCCGAAGGTAAACGGAGGAGCAATACAGTCTGTGAGACCAAACTCATATGCTCTTAAAGCATCTTGAGGCTTTTCTGTCATTAGAATTATTTCATTTGGGTCACAGAGTTTTTCTATAAATTCAAAACCTGAGTATACAGGAAGCTTGGCTGAAAGAAAGATCAGATCTATTTTATTGTATTTAAGGTAGTTGAGCGCATCGACAGCATTCGAAAATTCTCCATTGAATTTTAAGTAATTGATTTTTTTGATAAGTTGGAGTAGTTGTATACGACGTATTGGGTTCGGGTCAATAATGATATAGTTAAGGAGCATTTAATACAGAATTAGTGATTTAAAAATAGTAAAAAAATTATTTATTAACGCCTATATTATATTTGGTATAATGTAGTAAATAGTCTATTTTTGCAAACCAAAATAAAAATTATGAATAATTACGAAACTGTTTTCATTTTAAATCCCGTTCTGTCTGAAACTCAGGTGGAGGAAGCAGTTCAGAAATTTGTAGAAATTATTAAGACTCATAAAGGCTCAATTAAAAGCCAAGAAAACTGGGGTCTTAAGAAATTAGCCTATCCGATTGAAAATAAAAAAAGCGGCTTCTATCATCTTTTTGAATTTACTGCTACACAAGAAGCAATTGAACCCTTAGAGGTTGAATTGAGACGTGACGAGCGTGTCATGCGATACCTCACTGTTAAACTCGACAAACATGCACTAGAATGGGCGGAAAAAAGAAGAAAACGAAACAAAGCAAAAGCATAAGTTATGTCTAAGATAGAAGAACAAAACACAGGAAAAAAAGAAGGTGAGATTCGGTATCTAACACCGTTGAACATTGATACTTCAACACAAAAAAAATATTGTCGTTTTAAAAGGTCTGGCATTAAGTATGTCGACTATAAAGATGCAGATTTCTTATTAAAATTTGTAAACGAACAAGGTAAAATTTTACCTCGAAGACTAACCGGGACATCTCTCAAATACCAGAGAAAGGTTTCTGTTGCTGTAAAAAGAGCACGTCATTTGGCTTTGATGCCATACGTAGCTGATATGTTAAAATAATAAAGCATTCATCATGGAATTAATATTAAAAGAAGACGTTCAGAATCTTGGATTCAAAGATGAAATTGTGAGTGTTAAAAATGGTTACGGGCGCAACTTTTTAATCCCACAAGGTAAAGCTATTATGGCGACAGTATCTGCGAGAAAAGTTTTAGCTGAAAACTTAAAGCAAAAAGCTTTTAAAGAAAAATCAATCATTGAAGCCGCAGAGAAAAGAGCAGAAGAAATCAAAGCACTAAAAATCCAAATTCCATCAAAAGTAGGATCAGGAGATAAGTTATTTGGTTCTGTTACTAACGCTGATCTCGCAAGCTTGATTAGTGCCCAGACGAGTGAATTGGATAAAAAATATATTGCCCTACCAGGTAAAAACATCAAGCGTTTAGGTAAATATATCGCTACGATTCGATTACACAGAGAGGTAAGTTTTGAATTCCCGTTTGAAATAGTACCTGACGCGAAGGCGTAAACATATTCAAAGTCCGCTACTCGCGGACTTTTTTTTTACTCGGAAATAAAAAGTGAAATATCATAGGCTTACACACGAACAGTTTGAAGCATTACATCAAGAATTTGCCGTGTTTCTCGCTACACAAGGTCTGGATCAATCCAAGTGGAAGGAAGTAAAACAAAATCAACCAAAAAAAGTTGAACTCTTGCTGGATTTATTTAGCGAAGTGGTTTGGGATAAAATTGTCAGTAGGTGTGAATTTTTGGAATTTTCAACCCCCGATCAATTATTTTTATTTGAAATTTTAGAAAAAACCGCCTCAGTTATCATCCTTAAGGTTGGAAAATTGAAAATTGATTTAAAAACTTCATCTGGTTTTCAGTGGGTTTTAGATCATATTGATTCTGATCAAGTCAACATTTACCAAGGAAGCCGACCCTATACTAGCAGTCGTAACGATTTTGTTTATCATAATTTAAAAAAAGGAGCCGTACAGTCTGAGGGGAAACGCTTCAAAGCATTGGAAACTTATTTTTCCAATTCGTCAAAATAGAAGATATTTGTAAGACAAACCTGACTATGCCAATTAAACCCATCACACCAAAAGGGACAAGGGATTTCTCTTCAATCGAAGTAGGAAGAAGAAACTACCTCAAACAGCTTCTTCAAAATGTCTTTGAAAGTTTTGGTTTTCAGCCCATTGAGACCCCTTCATTTGAACGTTTAGAGACACTTACTGGTGTTTATGGGGAGGAAGGTGATCGGTTGGTTTTTAAAATCTTAAACTCTGGTGATAAGATTAAAAAAGCAGATGTAGAAGCATTGGCAAAAGAAAACACTCAGCAATTCATCCGTTCTGTTTCTGAAAAAGCACTTCGGTATGATTTGACAGTGCCATTTGCTCGCTATGTTGCTCAACACCAAAACGAGCTTACTTTTCCTTTTAGGAGATATCAAATTCAGCCGGTATGGCGTGCAGATCGTCCGCAACACGGTCGCTTTCAAGAATTTTATCAATGCGATGCCGATATTGTTGGTTCACCTTCGCTTTGGCAAGAAATTGAAATGCTCACACTCTACGATCGGGTGTTTTCAGATTTAAAAATGAATGGGGTTACTTTAAAAATCAATCATCGTAAAATTCTGGCTGGTATCGTAGGTTTATTGGGTGAAGCATCTGAGCTTACATCCTTCACGATTGCTCTTGATAAATTGGATAAGATTGGTAAAGAGGGTGTAATTAAAGAATTGACCTCAAAGGGTTTTAGTTCAAAATCCATTAGTACTCTTGAGCAATTACTAAAATTGGGAGGAACTGCAGCTGAGCAGCTGCAATCATTGGAAACGCTACTTGCTGATCAGCAGGAAGGACTTGAGGGACTCGCTGAAATGAAATTTATAATCTCAGAACTTGAAAAGACTTCTTTAGAAACAGTAACTCTGAGCTTTGATTTGACCTTGGCTAGAGGATTGCATTATTATACAGGTATGATAGTGGAGGTAAGCGCTCCAGAAGATGTTAAAATGGGTTCTATAGGAGGCGGAGGTCGTTACGATGACCTTACCGATACCTTTGGCTTAAAAAATATGAGTGGAATAGGAATTTCGTTTGGTTTTGAGCGAATCTATTTGGTGATGGAGGCATTGGAGTTATTTCCAGAATCTTTAAATTCTACTGCTAATATTTTATTCGCCAATTTTGGAGATGCTTCAGTAGCAGTAGCCTATCAATTTGTCAACGAATTAAGGAAGCACGGAGTTGGTTGTGAATTGTATCCGAGCGAAGTCAAACTCAAAAAACAATTAGCCTACGCTAATGCCAAGAAGATGACCAAGGTTGTATTAATAGGTTCTGAAGAACTAGAGAATAAACAATTTGTTCTTAAGAACATGGACTCTGGAGAACAATCGGCTCATTCATTATCTGACTTAGTTAAAATGCTTTCCTAAGATTTTGTTTCTGGAGCCAGGGTAGGCTTGGAGTAGGGCTCGAAAGGTTGCTTCAATAAATTTGAAATTTTCCCATTGGCTTTTTCATCAAAAAAAACGTCTACTCCATAGACTAGTTTTTCTCGATCAAATGGAAGATAAGTTCCTAGTAGGCGATCCCAGATGGAAAAAATATTACCAAAATTAGCATCGGTGTAAGGCAGTCTATAATGATGATGCGTTTTATGCATGTCTGGAGAAACCAAAAAATAACTCAAATACAAATCCAATTTTTTGGGGAGTTTGATGTTGGCATGATTGAATTGGGTTGAAACTAATGATAGCGACTGATACAACATTACGATACCTATATTGGCTCCAATAATAAATACTCCTAAGAGTGTAAAAGTGAAGCGAACAATACTCTCAAGTGGATGGTGTCTATTGGCAGTAGTGGTATCTACAAAATGGTCACTGTGGTGAACCAGGTGAATCATCCAAAGAGGTTTGACCCGATGTTCTGTCCAATGAGGAAGGTAGGCACCGATGAAGTCTAATAGTAATACGCCTAGAATTACGTCAACCCATAAAGGAAAATCTGGTAACCAGTGGAGAATTCCGAATTGACTACTGAAGGTCCAATCAGATGTTTTGAGCAATAAGAATGCTAAAATAAAATTGATTACCACAGTTGTGGCAGTAAAAAAGATATTGGGAAGGGCATGCCTCCACTTTTTATAGTTAAAGTTAAAAAGTGAAAAAGAGCCCTCAAGTATCCAAAATAAACTTAAACCTCCAACCAGTATTAAGCTTCTATGAAGGGAAGGGATCGTTTCAAAATATGCAATTACCGTCTCCATTTGATCCAAATTTCATTCGAATATATAAAAAACTTAATTAAGTTGATCAAATCAATTTCGGTCTGGCAATTAAAAATTTAAAACATTATTTAGTAATTTAAGAGTCTAAAACAACAAATTGAATAAAATGAATCGCAAAAATTTCATTAAGCAATCAGCTTTGATGACGGGAGCAGGATTGGTTTTACCAGCCTTTACCTCACTTCAGAAAGGATCAAAAATATTAGGTTCAAACGATACTATCAATATTGGCGCTATTGGAATCAATGGTATGGGTTGGTCAGACACCAAAGCCCTACTAAAAATCTCAGGTGTACGGTTGACGGCAATATGTGATGTAGATCAAAATGTTTTGGACAAAAGGAAAGCCGAAATGAAGGAAGCTGGAGTTAAAGTCAAGACCTTTTCTGATTATAGAAAATTATTGGAAGAAAAAGACATTGATGCTGTAATTATAGGCTCTCCTGACCACTGGCATGCCTTAATGATGATTCATGCCTCAGAAGCAGGTAAGCATGTATATTGTGAAAAACCTATAGGGAACTCAGTAGGTGAATGTCAAGCAATGGTTGCCGCTCAGGAGCGCTATGGAAATGTTGTTCAAGTAGGGCAATGGCAACGAAGCCAGCAGCATTTTCAAGATGCTTTAAATTTTATTTCAACAGGAATATTAGGTCCAATACGGACCGTAAAGGTTTGGTGCTATCAAGGATGGATGCGACCGGATCCAATAGTGCCCAATAGCGCACCACCTAAAGGAGTGGATTACGCCAGTTGGTTAGGTCCAGCACCTACTAAACCTTTTAACGCCAGTCGTTTTCATTTTCATTTTCGTTGGTTTTGGGATTATGCAGGAGGTCTGATGACAGACTGGGGTGTTCATCTTTTAGATTATGCACTTTTGGGAATGCAAGCTACTTTACCAAAAACCATCGTTGGCTTAGGAGGAAAGTTTGCCTATCCAAATCTTGCAGAGGAAACACCCGATACCCTAACAACATTGTATGAATTTGACAATTTTAATATGGTTTGGGATTCAGCGATGGGTATAGATAACGGTTCCTACGATCGAGATCACGGTATTGCATTCATTGGAAATCATGCAACACTTATTTTAAATCGCGGTGGCTGGGAAGTAATAGAAGAGCGTAGAAGTGAAAATAAGGTTGCCAAGCCCTTGGTAAAACCTTCTGATAGAGGTTTAGACAAGCACGCTCAAAACTTTGTTGACGCTATGCGTGCAAATGACCCATTTCTAGTAAACTGTTCAATACAACAAGGAGCCCACGTCGCTACTGTCGCTCAAATGGGTAATATTTCTTATCGCTCTGGTGAAAAATTGTATTGGGATGCAGCTAAAAAAGGATTTACAAATGCCGCTATAAATGAAAAATATCTCACAAGTACATATCATAACGGGTATTCTTTGCCCATAACTTAAAATTAAAAATGAAATATTTACTATCAATTTTACTGGCAATACAGTTTGTGTTTGCTCAAGAGAGAATGAAACCTGAAGAAACAGAAGTTTGGGAACCCGAACCAAAAGTTATTCAACCAGGAGTATTTACTGCTCCTCCTAGTGATGCTGTTGTACTTTTTGACGGAACAGATTTTTCCAAATGGAGAAGTGAGCGTAATAAGGGTTCAGTTCAATGGACTCTGAACCCTGACAAAAGTATGACAGTTAAGCCTCGAACAGGAGGAATAGAAACTGTTGAGGAACACGGTTCTATTCAATTACATATTGAATGGAAATCTCCCACAATAATCAAAGGCGAGGGACAGGGAAGAGGCAATAGTGGAATTTTTTTTCAACGTCGATATGAGGTACAGGTTTTAGATAGTTACCAAAACAGAACCTATTCCAATGGTCAGGCAGGATCAATTTATAAACAGCACATGCCTTTGGTCAACGCTATGCGACCAACGGGGGAGTGGCAAGTTTACGATATAGTTTTTAACGCTCCTGAATTCAATGAAGCTGGCGAAGAAATTAAAGCAGGGAGCTT
>JAYPMN010000006.1:15219-18298 GCA_038129925.1 Flavobacteriaceae bacterium | reverse complement strand
AATGGTGGATTAAGTGAACAAATTGGAATTCAAAAAGGGATGAAAATTAAATATAATAAACGATGAATCAAAAGACAATTGAAAAACTCCGCTATCCAATAGGAAAGTTTGACTGGGAAGCACCTCGTACAGCTGAAGTTTTAAATGAAGCCATCTTAAAAATCAAAAACTTCCCAACAGAACTTAATGAACTTGTTACACCCCTTAGAACCCCTGTATTATTTCACCGATATCGCCCAGAGGGATGGACCATTGCTCAAGTAGTCCATCATTTGGCAGATAGTCACATGCATTCTTATTTACGCTTTAAACACGCCCTTTTGGAAGATACACCAGCAATTAAGGATTATGAAGAGGTCAGATGGGCTGATTTACCTGACGCCTCAAATCAAGAAATTGATTACAGCCTCAACTTGATTACGGCTTTACACTACCGCTGGGTACTGTTTTTAAAAAACCTTAGTCCTGAAGATTTCAAACGCTCTTATTTACATCCTGAACGGAACAAGGAATATCCTTTAGATGCTACTTTGATGATCTACGCCTGGCATGGCGAACATCACTTGGAACACATTAAAAATGCCATCAAGAATGGTTATTAAATAAAAAAACCCAATCATACGATTGGGCTTTTTTTATTCGTTAAATTAATAAAAAGCTACTATTTTTTTTCTTTCAGCAGTGCGTCCTTATTTTGGGTGTCGTACATTACTGGGGTCGCAATAAATACAGAAGAATAGGTTCCTACGATGACCCCTATGATTAATGCAAACATAAATCCTCGTATTGATTCCCCACCAAAGATAAAGATGGCTAATAATACAATAAGGGTGGTTAAAGAAGTATTTAAGGTTCTACTTAAGGTACTATTTAAAGCAGCATTTACCGTATTGTTAAACTCCCATTTGGTATGCTCATTCACATATTCACGGATGCGGTCAAATACTACTACAGTATCATTCAATGAATAACCAATTACAGTAAGTATAGCAGCGATAAAGGCCTGGTTGATTTCCATGCTAAAAGGCATAAACGTATAGGTGATGGAAAAGATTCCCAACACAATCAATACATCGTGGAAAACAGCTGTAACTGCACCTAATGAAAACTGCCACTTTTGGAAACGCAACAATATATAGAGGAAAACTACGATCAAAGAGCCGATAACTGCTAAAAATGAATTGTTTTTTATATCATCAGCGATGGTAGGCCCAACCTTGATGGAGGACATGATCCCAATCGTCTTTTCAGAGCTTCCTTTAACGAAACTCTCGTAGGTAGTTCCATCTGGCAGATAAGGCTGCAAAGAGGTAAAAAGCTTGTCGTGGATTTCTTCATCTACGTCCACACCTTCAACATCAACTTTATATTTAGTGGTAATCTTGAGCTGGTTTTCTTCGCCAAAAGTTTTGACTTCAGCACTTCCAAATTCGTTATTTAACACACTGCTGATCTCCGTAGGGTTTACAGCATTTTCAAAGCGTACTGTGTAAGAGCGTCCACCAACAAAGTCTACTCCTTGGTTTAATCCTTGGAAAGTCAAGGATGCCAGACTGATCAAAATCAACACGGAGGAAACCATGTAGGCAATTTTACGACGTTGTAAAAACGAGATACTGATCTCAGAGAGCAAGCCCTTAGTTGCCTTGGTAGAGAAGGAAACAGACTTTCCTTTTTCATTACGCGAATCCACAAAAATTCTAGTAATGAAAATCGCAGTAAAGAGTGAAGTACCGATACCGATTAGAAGGGTGGTTGCAAAACCTTTAATTGGTCCTGTTCCAAAAATAAATAGTATGAGAGCAGTTAGTCCTGTAGTAATATTGGCATCAAGAATTGAAGATAAGGCATTGTTGAATCCATCTGCTATGGCTTTTCGAATGCCTTTTCCTTTTCTTAACTCTTCCCGTACACGTTCAAAAATAAGTACGTTAGCATCCACAGAAATACCGATAGTAAGAACAATACCTGCAATACCAGGAAGTGTAAGTACAGCTCCTAGACCTGCCAAAATCCCAAAGATTAGGAGGATGTTGAGTAATAATGCGATATCTGCGAAGACTCCTGAGCTCCCGTAATAAAATACCATCCAAAGCAGTACAAAAATCAAAGCAATAATAAAGGAATAAATTCCAGATTCAATTGCTTCTTGACCAAGAGATGGACCTACGATTTCTGATTGAATGATTTCTGCGGAGGCAGGTAATTTACCCGCACGTAATACGTTTGCTAAATCAATGGCTTCATTCAAAGAAAAGTCACCTGTAATCTCTGAACGCCCTCCTGCTATAGCTCCGCTTGAAACTCCAGGGGCAGAATACACGATATCGTCTAAAACTATTGCAATATTACTAGCTTCTTTAAAGGCTTTTCCAGTCATATTTTCCCATATGCGAGCACCTCTGGAATCCATTTGCATGGAGACAGCCGGATTGCCCAATTGATCAAAGGTCTGGATCGCATCAACTACTACTCCTCCACTTAGAGGGGCTCTGTTGTCTCTATTTGATTTTAAGGCATATAATTCTATCACATCACTATCAGCATCTGGTTTGCCCATAGCAAACCGAACATAGCGATATTCAGCAGGTAACAAACGACGAACATCAGGTTGGTTTAAATAGCCTAAAATTTCGTCACCGTCTCGAGCGGCAAACTGAGCAAGAATTGGCCCACCTTGATATCCCTGACCTACAATTTTATCTAAAATCAAATTTGATGTGGATTGTGATATAGAATCTGTAGATGCTACATCGGCTAAGAGGTCATCGATTTCAGACGCAGTGTCTTTTTCCTCTAACTCTTCAGTAGTTGGTTGCTCTTTTTGGCTGCTTACCAGTTGATTTGCCTCAATTAAAAAACCGATAAGTTCATCGTTCTTAAATGTTTCCCAAAACTCAAGCTGAGCGGTACTTTGAAGAAGGTTTTTTACACGATCTACGTCTTTTGCTCCGGGGAGTTCGACTAATATCCGACCAGAGGTTCCTAGACGCTGAATATTGGGCTGCGTTACTCCAAACTTATCAATACGTTTTCTAAGTACCTCAAATGCGGATACTATAGATTCGTCAATTTTTCT
>JAYPMN010000006.1:13198-15119 GCA_038129925.1 Flavobacteriaceae bacterium | reverse complement strand
CAATACGTTTTCTAAGTACCTCAAATGCGGATACTATAGATTCGTCAATTTTTCTTCTTATGACAGCCTGAGTTTCAGCATCAGACATTTCAAAATTAATTTCATCACTTAAAGTACGGTTACCAAAAATATCAGGAGAAGAAAGCTTTTCACCACTTTTAACTGCATCAAAAGCCTCAAAGAAGGATTCCACATAGGGTTCATCTGAAGACTTCTGAAGCGTATTAGCTTCATCCAAGGCTTTATTGAAAACTACATTTCTCGTATTCTCAGCCAGTCCTTTTAGGATGTCACGGATAGAAATTTGGAGAATCACATTGATTCCTCCTTTAAGGTCTAGTCCTTTGTTTAATTCTTTTGCTTTGGCGTCATTATAGGTTGTAAAGCCATAAAGACTGTTGTTTCCAATAGAATCTAAGTAGGCTGCAGCTTTTTGATCTCTAACCTCTAGGTAGTCTGTGACATCCTCAGAAGTCGTTTGGATAGCATAGTTTTCAGCTTCTGTTTCAACGCCACTGCTGATGAAAGTGAAAGAGAGTTGATAGATACTTACTAGGGCAAATAAGATTCCAAAAACCCTTATTAATGAATTATTTTGCATTTCAATAAAATTTAAGCTCAATTAAGGCGAGCAAATATAGGATTAAAGCTAAGAATTGACAACTCTAGAGCGGAATATTGATACTCCTTAAGGTTTGTGTTTTAGAGAACATCTTTAAGAGCAGCATTCATAGCTCGTACTTTGTCAGCACTGTCACTTAATTGCTGCTTTTCTTGCTCGTTTAGTTTGACATCAACTATTGCTTCTATCCCATTCTCTCCAATGATGCAAGGGACTCCAATACAAATATCTTCCAAACCATATTCTCCTTCTAACAAAACTGAACACGGAATCATACGCTTTTGATCACCCAAAATACTGTCTACCAAATAAGCCACTGAGGCTCCTGGAGCATACCAAGCTGATGTTCCTAATAATTTGGTAAGTGTAGCTCCTCCGACCATAGTGTCTGCAGCTACTTTTTCTAAGGTAGTTTCATCTAAATATTGTGAAACAGGCGCCCCATTATAACTAGCCAAACGCGTTAAGGGTATCATAGTAGTATCACCGTGCCCCCCAATTACCATTCCTTGAATGTCATTTGCTGGTTTGTCCAACGCTTTAGATAAATAGGTCTTAAATCGAGAACTATCTAAAGCCCCACCCATTCCAATAATCCGATTTTTTGGTAAACCGGTTGACTGTAATGCCAAATAGGTCATGGTATCCATAGGGTTAGAAACCACGACTATTATGGTGTCAGGGGAATGCTCCAAGATACTGGAAGATACCGTTTGTACAATTCCTGCATTAATTCCGATCAGTTCCTCCCGAGTCATTCCTGGCTTACGTGGCACCCCAGAAGTAATCACAACTACATCACTTCCAGCTGTAGCTGAATAGTCATTTGTCACTCCTGTGATTGAGGTATTAAAACCAAGAGTGGTTGCTGTTTGAGAAAGATCGAGAGCTTTTCCTTCAGCGACCCCTTCTTTGATATCTAATAAGACTACTTTGCTTGCTATTCGTTTCTGGGCGATATACTCCGCACAAGAGGCACCTACATTTCCAGCTCCTACTATTGTTACTTTCATTAATTTACTTTTTATTAAATTTTTTTAATGTTAAACTATTTCTATACTTATACGTCTATATTTGCGTAAATGGCATTTTTTTCAATGAACTCTCTTCTAGGTGGAACTTCGTCTCCCATAAGCATTGAAAAAATCCGATCGGCTTCTCCCCCATTGTCTATGGTAACTTTTCGTAAGGTTCTTTCATATGGATTCATCGTTGTATCCCACAATTGCTCTGCGTTCATTTCACCTAAACCTTTGTAGCGTTGTACTGAAGATCCTGAGCCATAGTCTTGCATTAAGC
>JAYPMN010000006.1:0-13098 GCA_038129925.1 Flavobacteriaceae bacterium | reverse complement strand
CCTAAACCTTTGTAGCGTTGTACTGAAGATCCTGAGCCATAGTCTTGCATTAAGCGATCGCGCTGGTCATCGTTCCAAGCATAACTCTTTTTTTGCCCTTTTTTGACAAGATACAAAGGGGGAGTAGCAATGTAAATATAACCGGCCTCTATCAGCTCTTTCATGTAGCGAAAGAAAAAAGTAAGTATTAAAGTTGAGATATGACTTCCATCAACATCTGCATCACACATTATAACTATTTTGTGATAGCGTAACTTTTCAATATTTAAGGCTTTACTGTCTTCCTCTGTCCCTATGGTAACTCCTAAAGCAGTGAAGATGTTACGGATTTCTTCATTTTCAAAAACTTTGTGTTGCATTGCCTTCTCAACATTTAAAATCTTACCTCTCAAAGGAAGAATAGCTTGAAAATTTCTATCACGACCTTGTTTGGCAGTACCCCCTGCAGAATCTCCCTCAACCAGGAACACTTCACAGAGTGCTGGATCTTGTTCTGAGCAGTCAGACAACTTCCCTGGAAGACCTCCCCCGCTCATGACGGTTTTTCGCTGAACCATCTCACGAGCTTTTCGAGCAGCGTGTCTAGCTTGAGCTGCTAGGATCACTTTCTGAACAATGGTTTTTGCATCATTTGGATTTTCCTCAAGGTAGTTTTCCAACATTTCTGAAACGGCTTGAGAAACAGCAGAAGTAACCTCTCTATTACCCAACTTTGTTTTTGTCTGACCCTCAAACTGTGGTTCGCCAACCTTAACTGAAATGATTGCTGTCAAGCCTTCTCTGAAATCATCACCCGCTATTTCAAATTTCAATTTATCCAATAAGCCCGAGCTGTCTGCATACTTCTTTAGAGTAGTAGTCAAACCTCTCCGAAAACCGGAAAGGTGAGTACCTCCTTCGTGTGTATTTATATTATTGACATAAGAATGAAGATTTTCTGAAAAGGAAGTATTGTAAATCATAGCAACTTCAACAGGGGTTCCATTCTTTTCCCCTTCCATGGAGATTACGTCACCAATGATGGATTCTCTAGTTTCATCTAAAAAACGAATAAACTCTTTTAGGCCTTCTTTTGATAAAAACTCTTCGCTGACAAACTCACCTTTTTCGTCTTTTTGACGTTTGTCTACTATTGAAATTTTGATCCCTTTGTTTAAATAGGCCAATTCACGCATACGGAGCGATAATGTCTCGTAATTATATTCTAGTGTTTGAGTAAAGATTTGTGGATCAGGCTTAAACGTAACTACTGTTCCCTTTTTGTCTGTTGTTCCAATCTCTTTTACTGGAGAAAGTGTTTTCCCTCTTTCGTATCGCTGCTCCCAAATTTTTCCATCGCGATATACAGTGGCGGTTAAGCTTTCGGATAATGCATTAACACAAGAAACTCCAACTCCGTGAAGTCCTCCTGAAACTTTATACGAATCTTTGTCAAATTTCCCTCCTGCTCCTATTTTGGTCATTACCACTTCAAGGGCTGATACCCCTTCTTTTTTATGGATGCCAACTGGAATTCCACGACCGTTATCGTGAGTCGTGATTGAGTTATCATCATTAATAATAACTGAGATTTCATCACAGTGACCTGCTAATGCTTCATCAATAGAATTATCTACAACCTCGTAGACTAAATGATGTAATCCTCGAACTCCTACATCGCCGATATACATGGAAGGACGCATACGAACATGCTCCATTCCTTCCAGTGCCTGAATACTATCTGCAGAGTAATTTTTATTCTGATTTTCTTCGCTCATAATTGTTTAAGTTAACGCCTAAAAATAGCCGACTAACAAATATAATTATAAGAGGTGGCAAATCTTCCCTAAAGCCTTATAGATATTGCGAAGTTATCAACAAAAAGGGTGTAAAATTGGCGACTTTATCGGTAAAAAAGTTCCCATTTAAACTAGTCCTCATATCCTTGTTCGTGTACCCTTGCTACAGCACGTCCACTGGGATCATTTTGGTTCTGAAAAGTAGCATCCCAAGCTAAGGCAACAGGAGTACTACAAGCCACTGAGGGTACCGATGGAACACTTAATGCAGCAGCTTCACTAGGAAAATGCGATTCAAAAATTGTGCGGTAATAAAACTCTTCCTTGTTTTGAGGAGTTTGAACAGGAAAACGATAATGAGCATTTTCCATTTGCTCGTCATTTACCTCGCTTTCGACCAGCTCTTTGAGCGTGTCGATCCAACTGTAACCTACACCATCGGAAAACTGTTCTTTTTGTCTCCAAGCTACACTATCGGGTAGGTAATTTTCAAAAGCCTTTCGCAATACCCATTTTTCCATTCGATCAGGAGTAATCATTTTATCTTTGGGGTTTAGTCGCATTGCTACTTCAATAAATTCTTTATCCAAAAAGGGAACTCTTCCTTCAATACCCCAAGCAGCTAATGACTTATTGGCACGTAAACAATCGTATTGATGAAGTTTTTCTAGTTTGCGAACTGTTTCTTCGTGAAATTCTTTTTCGTTTGGAGCTTTATGAAAGTAAAGATATCCACCAAACAACTCATCAGCTCCTTCGCCAGAAAGCACCATTTTAATACCGAGTGCTTTAATCGCTCTTGCCATCAAATACATGGGCGTAGAAGCTCTTATAGTGGTGATATCATAAGTTTCTAGATGATAAATTACCTCTCGTATAGCATCTAAGCCTTCTTGAATTGTAAATTTAATTTCGTGATGAATCGTACCTATCTGTTTTGCGACCTCTTGAGCAGCAGCCAAATCGGGCGAACCTTCAAGTCCAACAGAAAAGGAATGCAATTGGGGCCACCAAGCTGCTTGCTGGTCGTCAGACTCTACACGATGCGCTGCATATTTTTTTGCAAGAGCTGAAGTGATGGAAGAATCCAAACCACCAGAGAGCAAAACACCATAGGGAACATCACTCATCAATTGCCTGTGCACAGCATCTGACAAGGCATCATGAAGATCCTCTATCGAGGTCATATTGTTTTTGACATTGTCAAACTCTTTCCAATCGGGGGTATACCAGACTTTGGGCTCACTGTCACCACTATGCAAATAATGTCCTGGGGGAAACAATTCAATTTTTGAACAAACTCCTTCCAAAGCTTTTAATTCAGATGCTACATAAAATGTTCCGTCACCATCCCATCCCATGTAAAGCGGAATAATTCCTATATGATCACGGGCAATAAAAAATTCATTCTTAGATTCATCAAAAATTGCAAATGCAAAAATCCCATTTAATTTTTCAATAAAAGAGGGCCCTTCATTTTCATAAAGAGCCAAAATTACTTCACAATCTGATTGGGTTTTAAATTGATATGAAGACTCATAGGGAGCTCTTAATTCGCGATGGTTGTATATTTCTCCATTAGCTGCTAAGACTAAATTGCCTGATGGGCTAATCAGGGGTTGTTTCCCTGAGGTAGGATCAACTATGGCCAAGCGTTCGTGGACCATGATCGCTTGACTAGAACTGTAAATCCCACTCCAATCTGGTCCTCGATGACGAAGGTTTTTGGACATTTCCAATAGTTCTGGTCTTAATTTCTCAGAAGATTGTTTTAAATCAAAAGCACATACAATACCACACATAATATTTTTTTATCAAAAATACGCTATGTAGAAATATATTTACAGCTATAATGATTATTAGTGAAAAAAATAAACTTAAAAAGCTCATTTAAGCTTATTTATAAACTTTAAGGTAAGAAACTTTGGTTTAAATGAAAAAAAATAAACAACAGCCTAGTTAATTCTATTGCTGTAAACGATTTGTCCGTCCACTAAAGTGGCAACAACACGAGTCTTAAGAATACGTTTTTCATTCACTTTTATGATATCTCGGTCCAGTATAATAAAGTCTGCTACTTTACCAGCTTCAATTGAACCTTTTTCTTTGTCTTCAAAGTTTGCATAAGCTCCCCAGATAGTCATCCCTTTTAGCGCTTCAATCTCGGATAATTTATTTTCAGGGAGATACCCTTCTTCTGGAAAAGCCTCACTGTCTTTACGGACTACTGCAGCATAAAATGTTTTAAAAGGATTCACATCTTCTACAGGAAAGTCAGTACCTAAAGCTATTCTACCCGATTGTTCAAGTAGCGCTTTATTGGCATAAGCACCATACAGACGATCTTCACCTAAACGATCTTCTGCCCAATACATATCGCTAGTGGCATGGGTAGGTTGCACCGAAGGAATAATTTTTCTGTTAAACAACTTCATGTCGTTGGTATCGATAATCTGGGCGTGCTCTATGCGCCATCTTGGATCGTCAGAAAACACCAACGCCTTATTGTAAGCCTCGAGTACTACTTGATTTGCTGCGTCACCTATAGCATGGGTATTCATTTGAAAAGGAGAAGCTGCTAACTTGTATGCTAAAACCTCAAGTGAATCCTTGGAAGTGATAAAAGCACCGATATGATTGTCTAGATCGCTATATGAATTTTTTAGTGCAGCACCTCTTGAACCTAGAGCTCCATCTGCATAAACTTTAAATGAGCGTACGTTAAGTTTATCGGTTTTATAAGGCCCTTCTTTAAGAAAATAATCCCTATTTTCTTGGGAATTAGAAATCATTGCATAGATCCTCATGGTGAGCGCTCCGGTTTTGTGAAGGCTGTCAATTAAAAAAATATCATCCTTGTCTAAACCTGCAACGGAGACTGTCGTTAAGCCGTTAGCAAAACCGATTTCTTCAGCATCCTGAAGTGCTTTAATTTTCTCTTCAACACTTGGTTTAGGAAGAATATTAGTCACCATTTCCATAGGTGCATCAATAAGAACACCTGTTAATCTTCCATTTTCCTTTACAATTTGACCTCCTGCTACTTCAGATTCTAAAGTAATTCCAGCGAGTTCTAATGCTTTTTGATTCACCAGCAATGCGTGACCATCAATTCGTCTCAATGCGACAGGAATGTCTGGAAACAGGACGTCTAATTCCTCCTTGTTTGGAAACTTTTTGACTGCCCAGTCATTTTGATCCCATCCACGGCCAGTAATTGCCTTTAGTTTCTTGTTTGTCGCATAACGTTTAACGCGATCTAAAACTTCCTCAAAGCTCTTCGTTCCGACCAAATCAACCTTATTCAAATTCAAACCAAGACTTAAAAAATGGCAATGAGAATCAATAAATCCAGGATAAACGGGCAACTCCTGTAAATCAAGTACTTTTTTCGCGGTGTATCGCTCTAAGAGTTTTTCACCACCTACATCAACGAATTTACCGTCGTTGACAACAAATGCAGAGGCTTTAGACTTGCTCTGCCCCATAGTGTAGACATTGGCATTATGAACTATTAAATCCACTTTACTCTGACAGGAAGAAAACAGTATACCTACTGTTAGGCCGAATGCAACATAAAGTCTATTTATTTTCATATTGATTATGTGATTTGGATGATTCGATTTAAACGTGGCAAATGTAATGAAAATCAATGATTTCATTCAAAAAACTTTTTTGTGATTTAATTGGGATACATTAGTATTGAAAATCAAATTTATACGTTATTCCTCCAAGCAAAATAAAAGACGGTTCTTGAAAGTAACCCCATTTACCGTGGATATCGCTATTGGAGAATCTCCCTTTGATGAAAGCATCGAATTGTTCATTGAGCTTTAGAGTGAGATGTGCTGTAGAACTTAAAAATAAGGGTATACTAATTTCCTCAGGATAAATACTTTGATTTGCTTGGTCTTGTAAAACGATGTATTCTAAAGCAGTTCTGTTACCCAAGACTTCACCGTTAATAGCCAAAGTAAAAATATCTTTAAATTTAAATTGACTTTTCCAATTCATCTGCAAAGCTGGAATATTAAACAATACTTGATCATCAGTAATTTCGAAATAGCGGTAAACTGTTTCGAAATGAACAAAATTATTTTTTGCCAAATCAATCCTTATTTGAGCTTTGACCCCATACAAATCGACATTGGCATATTTGTTCTCAAATGCATTTGAGAGCCTGTATGGTTGATTACTTCCTTTTATATTTAAAGGCAAACGCTGGTAAAATTGATAGTTTTCAACCTGGTCATACAATAGAATAAAGTTAAAGTTTATGACAGAAGATACGCTAGAACGAATTCCTAAAGCTGCATTATACTTATTCAGCGTTGGTTTCAAGTCGGTAATTGGGGCTATGTAAGGATTGAAAAACACAGTCTCACGATAACTATTCAATCGAACTCCCCCACTGGCTTTGAGATAGGGCGCTATTGAATTTCCTTTCTTTTGATAAAAAATCTCAATCTCTGGATAATAATTTAGTTTTGAACTCAAACTTTCAACGCCTTCAAAATAGGCCACACCTGCTCCAATTTTAAGTTTTAAATTATTCTCATTGTACAACCACTCCAAGCCCACTTTCCCTAATCCTTGAGTGAATTCTTGGGTTTGATTTTCAAAAAATGGCTGACTAAACAAACTATTTTGCCCTTGAACTTCTGTATTCGCTTGAAATTTACCTCCAGCAAACGGTGTCGTAAAATCTGCTTTGATATGTAGTTGTTGCTCGGAAGTTGTAAAATTATCAGAAGTAATATTGGCCTGAAAAGACAAACTCCTTAAAAAAGAATCAAACCAATCCCAGTAGGTTCTAAACTTAAAATAATTCCTTTTTACACCCGGCGTAATAGATTCAATGATGAAGTTGTCCCAATTGCGATCGTATAGCCCGTAATAATTGTTTTTCTGAGCCGTAAATTGCAGTTGAGTATTGACATTGTAATTGTTGCTTCTCAAGTTGTGATGTGTTCCAAACTGACTAAAACTCTGTGAACTTTTTAACAGCGAATTTCCTACATCACTGCCAAATCCATCTCTATAGACATTCAGACCAAAACGTTGTGTTCGATCAAGCTCTATGACACTTGAAATATTGAGATAAAGCTGACTCATAGAACCGAAGCCTCCACTAAAAAATGTATTGAAAGGTGTTGAAGAAGAACGTTTTTTTAATTTTAAAGGAGTGGCTTTATTAGGTTCAAAGGTGGAAACTACATCTACTGGCATAATTTTATACGTCAGTGCTTTTTTTATTGCCTTTAAGCTATCAGGAATTTTTGGACCTTCAGTTATCTTAAAAGCATTTGATAAGCTAGGCGTATAAGATTTTACAACGAGCACTTCTTGGGTTGAAAGACCTTCTTCTGCTTCATTTTGAGCATGCATAAAACTAGGGCTAAGCCAGATGATTAGTACAGTATAAACCAAAAAGTTATTAATTTTCATCAGCATCTGATTTTTCGTTTACTGTATAAAGCTCTAATAGACTTTCGGCTTCTTCAATTTGGATAGGATACGCATCAAAATTTTCAATTACTGATTCAAGCACGAATACGGCCTGAAAACTGTCTTCTAATGCATAGTAATTTTTAGCTAAAAGCAATAGTGCCTTTACATTCCAAATCCCACTGGCAGATCCCAATTGTGCAATTTTACCTATTACTGCATTAGAGACTTTGAATTGTTTATCAACATATAATTGATATGCTTTGAAATAAAGAGCTTCAGCAACAATATTGGGCTCAGGAGCGGTCTCTAACATTTTATAAGTAGCAGCAGCGGTCAAAGAATCTTTAATCGCCAATGCCGATTTAGCTTTTAAGGTTAATGCGTCCCATTTTAAGCTCGACTCTAAGTCGGGCAACTTCAGAACTCGCTCTGTTAAAGTCAATGTTTTAAGGTAGGCTTTTTCTGAATAATGGGCTTGCATTAAATTCAAAAGAGCAAATCGCTTATTTTCCTTAAATGATGCAATTGAATCAAGTTTTTCTAGATATGGAATCGACCGCCCTAACTCTGATTTATTTTTTAGCAAACTAACAAGACGTACGAGAGCTTTTTCACTGTAATTTGTAATACCACCCTGAGCGAGCTCCTCATAGGCCAATTGAGCATTTTCCAGGTCTTGCTTTTCAAAATAGAGTTCTGCTAAATAGTAGGTTACTGTCAGGTAATAGGTTCCCTGCGGATAATTCTCCAAATATTCAGAAAGCAAACGTTCTCCAGCTTTAGTTTTTCCCTCTAAAAAGCTTTTTTCTGCAGCTTCAAAAGCTGTTTTTTCTAATTCGTTATCTGTAAAAGTTGTCAAGCCTTGAGTTCGAACCCACTGGGTAAATTTACCAACTGTCCCCTGATCTACCGCAATTTCTCGGAGTGTTCTTACGGCCTGTTGTGCTACTGCATAGCGTTTGTATTTTACAGCCACCTCTTCAAGGACTCTTTGGGCTTGGGCATAGCGCTCGGTATTATACAAAATCAAGCCTTTATTTAAGGCAGTCTGAGCTAAATAAGGACTAGTATTAAATTCATCGAGTAAGCGGTCATAAGTAGCGATCGCATTGTTGAAATTCCCTTCCTTACTGTATGCGGAAGCCAGTTCGAATAAAATATCATCTAAAAGGGGATCTTTGGGGTATTGGCGCTGAAGCATCAATAGGGTCTCAATTTTTTTTGGATTTCGATCAACAAAACCATAGCTCATTGCTTTTTGAAAGCTGGGATATGCTCCTTTTGATTCATTTAGTGCAACCGCTTTATTGTAATGTTCCATTGCTGGCCAATACTTTTTCATGGCAAATGAACAATCTCCCATTCTTAAAAAAGTATCTCTCTGGAAGCTGGGATCAAAGGTGCTGTTTTCAGAATCAAATTCTTCGAAAGCCGTCAAGGCAAAAGGATACTCTCCTAATTTAAAGTAAACGTACCCAATGTCGTAATCAATTCTTTTGCAGGAATCTACCAGCTTTCGCTTTGGATGTTTTTTAAATTTTTTAAAATAATCCAAAGCACTGTCGAACTGGTTTCTTTCATACTCAGAACGTCCTAGCCAATAAAGTGCAAAAGCCTCAACAAACTCATTTTCATTTATTTTTAAAACTCGCTTTAAAAAGTTACTCGATTCATCGTATTTGGCGTTATTAAATTCGACAATTGATTGAAGCAAAATCACTTGCTCCAGTATTTCTTTATCCTTATAGCCGCTTTCTTCATCTAAAATTTTAATTGCTTCCAGATAATTGCCTTCTTTAGTATAAGAGCTTACCAAGAGTTCTTCTATCAATTCTGACTGTTGGTGTTTAGGATAAGCATCCAAAAAATTAATTAATACTTGCGGGGGACTTTCATAAGGATTTCCAATCTCATAACTCAACTTAGCATAATTTAAAAAAGCGTCTTCTTTAACTTCAGGGTCAAAATTCATTTCTGAAGCTCTTTTAAAGGCATTTTGAGCTGCTATCTTGTTATTAGTCCTGAGATAACAATCAGCCAAATAATAATAGGCATTTTGTGCAAGGGCATTATTCCCACTAGCAATTTTATTAAACTGAGTCAAGGCTTTGTCATAGGTATGTATCTTGTAATAAGCAAATCCCAGTTGGTAATAGTCAATATTGTTCCATCTACCTTTTTTTCCTTCATAGGCTTCTAGGTAGGGTATGGCAGCAGCATATCCACCCAGATTAAAATAGCTTTCTCCTATGATTTTTGATGCCTCTGAGACTATAGCAACAGCAGAATCGTTAAGTACCTTTTTTCCTAATTCAATAGCCTGATTAAAACGACCCAAACGGAAATTCATATCTGCTTGAAAATAGTTTAAATTTTCTTTTTGATCAGGGTCTGAAATATCGCTAAATTCAGATACTGCTGTATTGTAATCATCCAACTGATATGCTATATGACCAAGGTAATAGTGAGCATCTGATTCGTATTCTTTATCGTTCTTTACCTTTTCTAAATACGGTTTGGCCTGTTTGTAACGCTTAGCAGAAAAGAGGGTATACCCTTTGTTGAAATTATAAACAGGGATTTCAAGTTTTGGTATTTGACTTTCAGAAACTTCAGAAAACCATTTTAGGGCGTAGCGGTATTTCTCATTATTGAAATAATAATTCGCAACATCAAAATCTATGGTAGCTGATTCTTTAGCATTAGGATAATCGCTTTTAAACTGCATTAACATTTTTTCCGCTGCTGAATAATTTAGTCGAAGGGCATTGGATAATAAATTAAATTGATTTTGCTGCTTTTCTTCAGCTGAGAAATAGGCATCATCTGCAAATAAACTTGCCTGCCATGAAGCTGGAAAATACCCTAAACCAAAATAGCGCGCTGCCAGGTCATCAAATCCCTGAGAATGATAGAGTTGACTCCATAAAAAAAGAGGGGACAAAAATGTTACATAGTAGTAAATTCTACTTTTTTTTGAAGGAAAAATCATACGTATAAAGGTACTCGTTTCGACACGCTTTTTAAACGATAAAAACTGCTGAAACGTATATTTTTATTAACAAAATATCACCGAATTCTACAAAAAACATACCTTTAACTAAAATCAAATATTCAATGCAAAAGACTGTAGTTTCTCTTCAAAGTGCTACAATTCAAACTGAAAATAAGGTTGTTTTAACCGACATTAATTTTAGTGTAAATTCTGGTGATTTTATTTTTTTAATTGGGAAAACTGGAGCCGGTAAAAGCAGCTTACTCAAAGTACTCTATGGCGATTTGTCATTATCAGGTGGAAATGGCTCTATAGTGGGCTATGATTTGGAAAAGTTGAAGGAGCGAGAAATTCCTTCTCTTAGGAGAAAATTGGGTGTTGTTTTTCAAGATTTTAAACTATTACCTGACCGAAATGTATATGACAACCTTGCATTTGTTTTAAAAGCAACCGGTTGGAATAACAAACAAAAAATACAAACTCGTGTCAACGAGGTGCTTGCTATGGTAAAAGTGGAATCTGACTTCCAAAAATTTCCCTTTGAACTTTCAGGCGGTGAGCAGCAACGCGTTGCCATTGCACGTGCGTTGCTAAATCATCCTGAACTCATCATAGCCGACGAACCAACGGGTAATTTAGACCCTGAAACAAGCCAGGAAATCATGTCCCTCTTTAAAGAACTTCACAAGGGTGGCATCAGCATTATCATGGCAACTCACGATTATAATATGATAATGAAGTTTCCTGGAAAATTATTCCAATGCAGTGGTGGTAAACTGCAGGAAGTTATCGCAAAAAAAGAAACTTAGGCCTTTTGACGTTTTCTTTCGTTTTCGTCTAAAAATACTTTTCGAAGTCTCAATGAAGAGGGTGTAACCTCAACATATTCATCTTTTTGAATGTATTCAAGTGCTTCCTCTAAGGAGAATTTGATAGGCGGAGCTAATTTCACTTTGTCGTCAGAGCCTGCAGCTCTTATATTGGAAAGTTTTTTGGTTTTAGTCACATTGACAACCAAATCGTCTTGTCTGGTATTTTCACCAATTACTTGCCCAGTGTAAATATCTTCGTTTGGAGCGACAAAGAATTTTCCTCGTTCTTGGAGTTTGTCTAACGAATAAGGGATGGCAGATCCTTTTTCCATGGAAATCAAAGAGCCATTTATTCTTCCTGCAATTTCTCCTTTATAAGGACTGTATTCAACAAATCGGTGGTTCATTATAGCCTCTCCCGCAGTTGCAGTAAGCAATTGATTTCGTAAACCGATGATACCTCTTGACGGTATCTTAAAATCGCAAACCATGCGACTACCTTTGGGGTTCATGCTAAGCATTTCTCCTTTACGTTGAGTCACCATCTCGATGGCTCTTCCAGAAACCTCCTCAGGAAGGTCGATAGTCAACTCTTCGATAGGTTCCATTTTTTGGCCGTCAATTTCCTTAATGATCACTTGTGGTTGACCGATTTGCAATTCATAGCCTTCTCTTCGCATGGTTTCAATTAATACTGAAAGATGGAGTACTCCCCTACCATAAACAATAAATTTATCAGCGCTGTCAGTTTGTTCTAGACGCATAGCCAAATTTTTCTCCAGCTCTCGTTCTAAACGCTCTCTAATGTGCCTTGAAGTTACAAATCTCCCTTCTTTACCAAAAAAAGGAGAGTCGTTAATAGTGAATAACATACTCATGGTAGGTTCGTCTATAGCTATCGTAGGCAAAGCCTCTGGATTTTCAAAATCAGCAACAGTATCCCCTATCTCAAAACCGTCTAGACCAACAATTGCGCATAAATCCCCAGCAGCTATTCGATCAACTTTTTTTCGCCCTAGGCCATCAAATAGATGCAACTCTTTTATTTTGGAAGGACTTTGGGATCCGTCTCTTTTAATCAAGTTGACCTTCATAGAAGTGTCCAAATGTCCTCTTTGTAATCGACCAATTGCAATCCTACCCGTAAAAGATGAAAAATCAAGAGAGGTGATCAACATTTGAGTATTCCCCTCTTTGATTTCAGGACTGGGAACGTGTTCCAAGACCATATCAAGCAGTGGCTCTATTGAATCTGTTGGAGTCTTCCAATCCTCCGTCATCCAATTATTCTTGGCTGAGCCGTATACTGTAGGAAAATCGAGCTGCCATTCTTCAGCGCCTAATTCAAACATCAGATCAAAAACATCTTCATGAACTTGTTCAGGTGTACAATTTTCCTTATCAACTTTATTAACGACCACTATGGGTTTCAATTTTAGATCAAGTGCTTTTTTTAAAACAAAACGAGTTTGAGGCATAGGACCCTCAAAAGCATCAACAAGTAGTAATACCCCGTCTGCCATGTTGAGAACACGCTCCACTTCACCACCAAAATCGGCGTGGCCAGGAGTATCAATGATGTTGATTTTAATGCCTTTATATTTGACCGCTACATTTTTGGAAAGTATTGTAATTCCTCTTTCTCTTTCCAAATCATTGTTATCAAGAATGAGATCACCAGTACTCTCATTGGTTCTAAATAAATTGCAATGATGGAGTATTTTATCGACTAGTGTTGTTTTTCCATGATCAACGTGAGCGATGATGGCAATATTCTTGATAGAATTCATAGTATTTTTTAAGCGCTGCAAATATATTATTTATTCTAGCGAGAGTCTCTAAGGAACTTAATAAATAATAACTTTTGGGACATGGGATAAAAAAATAAGGCTGAAAGTATGCTGAATAAAGCCTCTTTTGGAAATGGCTTTGGTTTAATATTTGTAAATTTACCATCTAAAAGTTCATTGAAATGCATGGGGTCGACTGGTTTTGACAACAGGACGTATGAAAAGGTAAGCAAGTCGAGCGCTGAATTACAGCTCGTAAATCTCATTTTTCA
>JAYPMN010000005.1:0-18346 GCA_038129925.1 Flavobacteriaceae bacterium | reverse complement strand
CCAAATAAAAGAATAACTCCAAAACAAACCTTTATTCATTGAATATATTCCTATTAATTGTTAAGATAGATCTGGGAAAGTGAAAATCATAAAAACTTATATTAAGAGGAATTAAATTTCGGCAGTTTTAAACTCTATACATACACAGAATAGATGCATATTCGTTGCGTATTTTATTTCTTGCAGAGTAAAAATATTTTTCTACAGTGTAAACCCTTTACAGTTTACAGTTTTAATTTATATTTGTTGAACCAAAAAATAAGGTGAAAATTACTAGCGTTTTGGACATTTTTTTGATTTTGCCTTTGATTTTTAGTACAAAAGCCGAAATCAAAAATAGTAGAAGCTGACGCTACGCCTTATAAATAAATGGATTGGTCGCGTAGCTCAGCTGGATAGAGCATCTGCCTTCTAAGCAGACGGTCATAGGTTCGAATCCTATCGCGATCACTACAAAACTCCGTCTTAAACGGAGTTTTTTGTTTTATCTAATCTTTTGAATTCATAAAGAATTGCTTACGGTGGTTCAGACTGACAATTTAGATTTTGGCGGATATCCCTGTAGTTTAATTATTGCTCTACAGTACGGGTTTAGTTAAAGTGTTTTATAGTTTTGATTTAGATTTTAAAAATTATCAATAAGTTTATTTTCCACGAGATGATTTGGATATTATTCGTTTGTAAATTTCTATATTAAATAAAATTGGAGAGTATTATGTATGCATACGTAACTCCTGTTTAATGAAACTCTTATACCATAGAAGAAGAACTCAAACACTCTCCTTTAATCATCTGCACATTAACGATTCCACCCCAAAAGCGTCTAAACTATCTCGAAAGGAAATGCTTTCTAGAATTATACCAGGAAGAGCTTTGATTGACATTGCAATTGATCAAGAGGGCTATTTTGAAACCAGTTATCCAAATATGCATGATGCTATCATCAAAATTAAAGAGGGCATAATTCACTAAGCGGTAACCAATATGTCGGGTGCAGAGTTCTCAAATACTTCACTACTGAATGACCTTGGCTACTTTGAGTTATGTACTACTACCTTCAAATAAGGGTTGGAAAAAGCCTTTGGTAAAAATGCAACACTTACAAAAGCTTTGAATATTGTACAGTTGTAAAGTTGTATATAAATAAGTTGCTGAAGCTTTTGATTTAGAGTATATTGAAGCCTTTACTATGATGCACTAAAATGTATTTTTCACCTTTCAGACTCAACTTTTTTACTTTTTTTAAATTGCCTTCAGCTTGGTGGTGCGGTGTTCGTGTAACAAAAATTGAAGAGCGTTACTGTGAAACTAAAGTAGTTCAACGTTGGATCAATCAAAATCCTTTTAACTCCATGTTTTGGGCGGTTCAGGGGATGGCTGCAGAGTTAGCTACTGGAGTTTTAGTAATGAAGACTATTAAAGAGCATAACCGTAAGGTTTCCATGTTGGTTATAAACAATCGTGCTAATTTTTCAAAAAAAGCACGTGGGAAAATATCCTTTAGTTGTGATGCAAGTACAATAATTGACGAGTCTTTTAACCAGCTAATAAAATCGAAAGAACCCCAAACTTTTTGGTTAACATCCAAAGGTATTGACCAAGATGACAATGTGGTTTCTATCTTTGAATTTGAATGGACGGTACTTCTTAAAAAATAAATCATGAATATCCCTTTTGAAGATCGATTGAGTTTGCCAGCAGTAGCAGCTCCTATGTTTTTAATTTCTGGTCCACAGCTGGTCATTGAATGTTGTAAAAATGGTATAGTTGGAACTTTTCCAGCCCTAAATCAGAGAACAACTGAAGGTTTTGAAGAGTGGATAATTGAAATCAAAGAAGCGCTTAGCACATTTGAAGAAGAAACGGGTAAAAAGGCAGCACCCTTTGGAGTCAATCTTATTGTACATCCTACAAACCCCAGGGTCATGCCAGATCTTGAAATTTGTGTAAAGCATGAAGTTCCCCTCATCATTACATCTTTGGGAGCTGTATCTGATTTGGTCAGTACAGTTCACAGTTATGGTGGTCTAGTTTATCATGACATCATCAAAAAACGTCACGCCGAAAAGGCTGCTGAAGCAGGTGTTGATGGTTTAATACTAGTTGCAGCAGGAGCAGGGGGGCATGCGGGTGCATTAAGCCCTCTAGCTTTAGTTAATGAAATCAAGAACTTTTTTGACAAAACAATTTTACTTTCTGGGTGTATCAGTACGGGTAGAGACATTGCTTCAGCCCTTCAAATGGGTGCTGATCTTGCCTATATGGGAACGCGTTTTATCAATGTAAAAGAAAGTATGGCGGATCCCAAATATCAGGAAATGATCATCAATAGTAGAGCTGAGGACATTGTTTATACAGCAGCAGTCTCAGGAGTTAATGCCAACTTTTTAAAGCCCAGCTTGGAGGCTATGGGCATAACTGAAGAACTTTGGGGGCAAAGCAAAAAAATTGACTTTGGAAGCGAGTTGGATGCAGCAAAGGCAGAGGCACAAGCATGGAAAACTATCTGGTCTGCGGGACAAGGAGTTACGTCAATAGGAGACGTTAAACCTACAGCAGCACTTATCGACCAACTTAAAAAAGAGTTTAAAGTAGCCCTAGAGGAACAGCACAATAATTACAAGAAATATTGCTAGCCATACTCAGACCAAAAGCAGTTAAAACAATCCTTTAGAAGAAAGATTTAACGTGTCAAACGATAGATTAATACTGCTGAACGTTGGATAAGTGCATTCATGGTCTTAAGATTCACAGTTTCCTGAGGAGTGTGGGCGCCATTCCCCATGGTCCCTAGTCCATCAAGTCCATCGATGTAATCAGCCACAAATGAAATATCAGCAGCCCCTCTGCGACTGGGATCGTATCCTGTTACCGGACCAAACCCTAGATCTTGACTAACATCGCTCAAAATTTCCAAAACAGCTTGGTTCCCAGCTGTTGGACCCATAGCAGGATAACTATCCGTAAAACTTATGCTGGCTGAAGTTTGAGGTAAATTTTGGCTTACAATTGCTCTCATCTTATTTCTTGCATTCTTTTTTTGTTCTTCAGAAATAAAGCGAAGCCCACCGTTAACAACTGCCTTTTGTGCTACTACATTGGTCTTTCCAAAAACCTCTCCACTACTGGTTTGTTTGTCGTATTCAACAAAAGTTCCTCCTAAGAGCGTTCCGGGATTAAAGGTCAGGTATTCCTCACCTCGTACTTCTTCGTAAAAAGCATTCAGTATACGGCTCATTTCAAAGATTGCTCCAGCACCTACACTTTCGTTAAATACTCCCGAAGAATGTGCTCGTTTTCCCTTGGTTTCGACTCTCCAACTTGAAGCTCCCCGTCTGGCAATAGTGGCATTTTCAAAGCTGGTGGCGGTTTCGAAGCCTAGGGCAATATCCGCTTTTTTTCCAGCCTCAATTAGTGATTTTCGGGAAATTGACAGAGGTTTACCCGTACTTTCTTCGTCACCAGTAAAGGCAACAGTAATATTGGCTTTTTTTAGCAAGTTAAGATCTGCTAACGCTTTTAGTGCGTAAAGTACGATTACATCTCCTCCTTTCATATCATTTGCCCCTGGACCATACGCCATACTGTCATTAAATCGTTCAAAGGCTTGAAAAGGACTGTTTTCTTCAAATACAGTATCTAAATGCCCTATGAGTAATAGCTTTTTTCCTTTGTCACCATCTATAGAGGCGAAAAGATGCCCTGCGCGATTCATCTCTTCTGGCATATTAATCCACTTGGTTTCAAAACCAATTTCGTTAAAGGCAGTGCTAAACACCTCACCAACCTCTTTCACTCCCTTTTTATTTAGAGTACCGCTGTTGATATTGACTACCTTTTCCAAAAAAGAAATACTTTCCTGGTCGAGACTTTTTACCTTTTCGACAATTTTACGTTCTGTTCGACTTAGCTTTTGAGAACGAAGGCTTGTCGAAACAAATAGAATTAACAAAATTAAGCTTAAGGACTTGTGCACAAACATGGTTTTAAAAATTCTTAGTCAGTGATTTTACAATTTTATTTTCTGCTAGAAATTCTTGAGCAATTACTTTGATAGTGGTGTAGAGAGGTATAGCAATAATCATCCCCAAGGGTCCGAGTAATGTTCCAGAGGCAAGAATCACAATAAAAATTTCTAAAGGATGCGATTTGACGCTGTTTGAAAAGATGAAAGGTTGACTGAAAAAATTATCTACCAATTGTCCAATTACAAAACCAATCATCACATAACCAGTTTTTGGAAGAATAACCGAACTAAAGTCGGCTCCTATAAAACTACTCATGGTTAGGAGTAACATTAGAACACCACCAATGATTGGGCCTAAATAGGGAATGAGGTTTAGCAACGCACATAGAAAAGCGATAATAAAGGCATTTTCGACATCAAAAATGGCTAAGACTATGCTGTAGATGATCAGCAGTATGCTAATTTGGAGAAGTAATCCTAAAAAATATCGAGAGAGTAAACTTTTAGTTTTTTCTAGAGACTTTTCAACTCGATCAGTTACTTTATCATTTACTAAGTCTAAGATGATTCGTTCCTGTAAATGACTGTCTTTTAGAAAAAAGAAGAGAATAAAAACTACAGAAAATAAACCAATAGTAAAGCCTCCCAAGAGTTCTAAGGTCTGATTGAGCAGTTCTGGTAAAAGCCCAAAATTGACATTCTTAAAGAGGTTATCAACAGAAAATTGCTGCTGCCAAAAGCTGTTATCGAGATTGAAATAGATTCCTATTTCTTGGACGAGTGTCTCTATATTACCCTTGAGTTCATTTACTTCTAAAAGAGACAGGTTTTCTCCTTGTTGAAGAAGTAAAGGAACAAAAAGCGAAAAAATACTAACCAAAATCCACATAAGAAAAACGATGGTAATTGAGGATGCGGTGATATTTTTTAGCTTCAATCGCTTAATTAAAAATCGATTAATTGGTCTGCCTATCAAGCTGAAAATCCCCGCAATAAGTATGTAAATAAGTAGCGTTTTGACTTGGAGGAGTAGCCAAACAAGAATACAGATGCCGGTTAACTGAAGAACAGCTCGGACGATTCCGCTAGAAATATCTTTTGCATTCATAGGTTAAATATAGGAAAGTTTAAAGCGTCAATTAATCTGTTGTTGAAGAAATGCAGTATGGCATGCCAACAGTCCTGCTGTTTCCGTTCGAAAGCGTTGATTTCCAATACTTACAGAATGAATCCCTGCGTTTTCAGCAGCATCGATTTCTTCTTGACTAAAGTCTCCTTCAGGACCAATAAGAAGTGTTATACTGTTTTGATTTAGGGGACAGTCGGACAAATTGAGCTTGGGACTTTTCTGGCAATGGGCGATGTAGGCGTTTTGACTGTTATTTTTTAGAAAATCAGAAAAAGAAATTAATGGATGAATCTCGGGGAGATAAAATTGTTGAGATTGCTTGAGTGCTGCAATGGCAATTTTTTCAAATCTCAAGGCTTTGGTTACTTTTCTTTCAGAGTATTGGCAGATTAGAGGGGTTATGGAAGCTACACCTAACTCTGTCAACTTTTCAATCAACCACTCCATACGGTTATTGTTTTTTGTGGGTGCTATAGCTAAATGAATTTGTTTTTCAGGAATGCTGTGTTGATGTGACTCAATTTTTTTTGCTCTGGCAGAGTTGGATGCTACATGGGTTAATTCTCCATTCCATTCCAACCCTTTACCGTTTGTGATAGTGATTTGGTCTCCCACTCTTTTTCTGAGTACTTTGGATAAATGTTTGCTCTCATCTTTAGAAAAAGAAAAGTCTGATACCGAATCTTCTAGATGTATGTCGTAGAATAAGATCATTATCAATAATTTAAACGAGATAAAGAGGCATCACTAAGCGATCCAAACTCTTGGTTTTGAAGCTTAAAATAGGCTGCAATTCCAATCATAGCAGCATTGTCAGTAGTATATTTTAAGGGGGGTAAAAAGACCTGCCATTGTTTGCTGTCCTCTCTCGAAGCCAATTGATTCCTCAATTCAGAGTTTGCAGCAACCCCACCGCCAATCACGATTTGATTCAATTCATAGGCTTTGGCTACTTCTTCAATTTTATTGAGAATGATTTGTACCAAAGTGAATTGTAAACTAGCGCAAAGATCATTTAAATTGTCCCTTACAAAACGTTTATTTTTATTGCTTTGCTTGTGAATAAAATTAGTAAAAGCTGTTTTTACACCACTATAACTAACATCATAGCCTTTCATATTGGGTATTGGAAACTGAAATTTGTAGGGATCACCTTCTTGTGCGAGCTTGTCAATTTGTGGCCCTGAGGGGTAATCTAGACCCATGCGTTTTCCGCACTTATCAAAAGCCTCGCCAATGGCATCGTCGAGGGAAGTCCCTAGAACATCCATCTCAAAATGATTTTTTACCAACACGAGTTGGGTATGGCCGCCTGAGACGGTTACTCCCAAAAAAGGGAATTTAGGGGTTTGAATTCCTTTCTCTTCAATAAAATGAACCAACAGATGCCCCTGCATATGATTAATCGGTATCAAAGGAAGGTCTAAAGAAAGTGCTAGAGACTTGGCAAAGGCACTTCCTACAAGTAAAGAACCAAGTAGTCCAGGCCCTTGAGTATAGGCAATTGCAGTTAGGTCATTTTTGTCGATATTTGCTTGAGCTAAAGCTTGATGGACAACAGGAATAATTTTGGATTGATGCGCACGAGAGGCAAGTTCAGGGACCACTCCGCCATAAGCTTTGTGAATAGTCTGATTGGCTATGCAGTTAGAAAGGACTTTAGTTCCCATGAGTACGGCAGCAGCAGTGTCATCACAAGAAGATTCAATAGCTAGAATAAGTTCTGAATTGGACAAAATAGTGTTTCATAAAACGTTACAAAAATAAATGATTCATATCAAAAAGAGTAATAAAATAATCGCAATCCTTACGGGAAGTATCTTGCTCATTTTAGGGATAGGATTACTTTTGATTTCCACTTCTTGGGTACAATCTGGAATTTTAAAGCAGTTAACCCAGACTTTTGAAGAGACCACGAATCAAGAAATTACTTTTGATAACATTAGACTACAATGGAACGGTAAGCTCGAATTGACTGGAATTTTTATTGGTGATCATCACCGCGATACACTGGCATTTATCCAAAAAATTCAAACCTCTTTTCAGGATTTTAAGAAGCTACAGCAAAATGATTTCAACCTTGATCGTCTAGATATTATGGGTGTTTACTTCAATATCAAAAAATATACTAACGAGGAGGTTCATTCTTTAAAGGTATTAGTAGATAAATTAAAACGAAAAAGTGAAAGTAGGAATAAAGCAATATTAAATGTAGGTCAGGTGGATTTATCTAAAGCTAAATTTAGTTATAACGACCTCAACACCGGTCGTAAACCTATCTTAGTTGATTCACTAGATATTTCAGCCAAATACCTCAATTTGTCAGCTGATACTCTAAAACTCCAACTGAATACTCTAGAAGGGAAACTCCAATCGCCTTTCCAAAAGCAAATCAAAACCAATGCAGCAGTAGTTTATAGCCCCGGAAGTTTGCATTTAGAAGAATGGAGTTTGTCTTTCGATAAGAGTCGAATAAATGGAGCATTAAGTCTAAAGGGCGAGGGTAATAGTTTTCGGAATTTTAATGACAGAGGACACTTTGAGTTAAACTTAGAGCGCAGTCTGATTGACCCATCACTACTAGGAAATTCTCCTCTATTGTCAGCTGATTCAAATTTAATTAGCGCAAAACTTAAAGCTCAAGGAGGCCTTGACGCATTTGAAGTCCAAGGGATAGAAATCAATCATAAAGAATTTGATTTGCAAGCTGATTTAGGTATAAATAACATTTTAAACCCAAAAATTACAACCTGGCAACTTGAGGTACTTGATGCACGCCTAAACACAGCATATTTATTTAATGAATTAGATGAGCTCAAAAGATTCAAACCCTATTTTGCTGGAGACACCCTTCAGCTTCAAGGAGTAATCAATACTCAAAACGAAACAATTGCTTTTGAATTGAATTCTGAGAATGCTTGGGGAAAAATAGTTAGCAAAGGAACATTAGGTCAGGGTTTGATTGATAAACAAAACGATAATAGAGCTTTAGAGCTTACAGCATCTTTACAATCAATACAGTTCTTGTTGCCGTCTCTATCTAAGAGTACCATGAGCATGGGAGCCAAAATTCAATTAAGTGGCGATTTAGTAAATAAAGAAAATGAAAATTTCAGTTGGGAGGTTCTAGATTTAAATTTTATTGCTCCAAAATTTTCGTTAGATAAAATTAATTTCGAAGGTAATTATAAGAATAAGCAGTTATTGAATACGCTAAGTGCCTCAAATGAAATCGTAAAATTAAAAAGCGATTTGCGATTTGATTTTTCAGATTCAATTCCCCAGTACATTTTAGCGACAAATATTTCTAAATGGGATATTAATCGACTGGGACTACAATTAGGGACAGGTAAGCGGGAGTTCAAAGGTGTAATTTTAGGAAGTTTTAAAGGGAATAAACTCGACGACATTGAAGGAGAATTCAAAATATCAGCTGCTCAAATCACCAATGATAAGGGGGTAGTAGGTTTAAATCCAATTACAGTAGCTCAGCAATTTGATCATGGGGAGACAAAGCTCAGCATTTTAAATACTGACTGCATCTCAGGATTTGCCAATGGGGTTTTTAAAACTTCTCAATTGGTAAATTTATTTCGGCAAACACTTCATCAGGCCTATCCATTTTTGCCCCAAAAGCAGCCAGAAAAAAAACAAAATTTGAGTTTTAAGTTAAAAATCTATAATAAACTTTTAGATGCCCTTTATCCAGAGTTTTCAATTTCTGAAAATATAAGTCTAAAGGGGAATATCTCCTCTGACCTTAGAAGATCTAACGTCACACTTGATGCTCCTTTATTGAAGTGGAATAGCTTGCAGTTAGAAAAGCTTCATTTTCAAATTGACACCAAAAACCCAATTTACAACACCTTTCTAAGTGTTGACCGAATTACTCAAGAATACATAAAAGGAAGGGCATTTAATATGATTAGCACCAAGCTTAAAGACACCTTATTCTTCCGATCTGAATTTACTAATGAAGCCAAAGAGCAGATCCCTTTCGAATTGAATTTTTATCACACTATGGGGCAAGATGGTACCTCTTATTTCGGTTTTAAAAAATCTAAATTTCCCTTAGGCAAAGAAACTTGGGTATTAAATCCAGACAATACGCTCAATCAAAAAGTCAGCTTTAATTCAAATACTAAGGAAACAGTTTTGACTGACCTTTTAGCAGTTACAGAAAATCAATTGATAGAGGTTTCTGGAGCTTATTTGAATAAAAACCAATTCAATGTAAACTTGGATGTAGACAATGTTGTTCTTGAAAATTTACTTCCCAATAGTCCAGTCTTTCTGCAGTCAGGAAATGCAGACTTAAACATTTCAATTACCCGATCTCAAAGTGAAAATAAGTTAAATATTTCAGCGACTATAGCTGATTGGAATATCAATGGACAGCAGCTTGGACAGTTTGAGCTAAACTCAAATGGCAATACACAGTTAAACACCTATGTGCTTGACTTTAACTTGAAAAAGGAATTTGACAACCTAATGTCTGGTAAAGGAGTTTGGCAAGGCTTAGAGAACCCATTAATTAATTTAGACTTGGATTTTAATAATCTAAACCTCGATTTTTTATCCCCCTTAGGAAGAGACGCCGTAGATAATATTAAGGGAGCTATAACGGGTAAAGTAAATTTGTGGGGTCCATTAAATCAGCTGAAACACAACGGAGTTCTTAGCCTCAAAGATGCTCAAATCGGAATCCCCTATCTCAATTTGTTGTATCAAGCAGACGACACACAAGTGGATCTCATCAACCAAGATTTTGTATTTAGAGCAGTTAATCTAAGTGATCAAGCTGAGGGTACATCGGCATCGATGGGAGGAACTTTTTCTCATTCTAACTTTAGGGATTGGAATTTAGACTTGCAAATTGAATCCGACAGAATGTTGCTGCTAAATACGATACAAAAACCTGAATCTCTATTTTTTGGGCAAGGATTTTTAAATGGAAATTTAAGTCTTACTGGTCCTATTCGAAATTTGAGTATTTCGATGCAAGGTACTTCAGAAAAGGGAACCTCAATTAAGATTCCATGGGCCGAAAGTTATGGCTTATCCGATAATAGTTTTGTAAACTTTATAGATAAAAATGTAAAGCGAGTAGAATCTGTCGCTACTGAGGTTAAGGAATTAAAAGAAATTAGAGGTATCGAAATGGACTTTGATTTAGATGTAACCAACGACGCCTCAATTGAAATTGTTATTGATCAGGAAACAGGAAGTTATTTGAGTGGAAGAGGAGCAGGTAATCTTTTTATGGAAATCAATACGAATGGGAAATTCAATATGTGGGGTGATTTCATCACTTATGATGGAATTTATAATTTTAAAAACTTAGGTGTTATCGACAAGAAATTTAATGTAAAACAAGGAGGCACCATCGTTTGGGAAGGTAATCCCCTTGAAGCACAGATGGACTTAGAAGCGGTTTACAATGTTCCTGGTGGTGCCAACCCCGCATTACTGTTAGATAATCCAAACTTTAATAAAAGTATCCCTACAGAAGTTTTAATCCGACTGCAGGGAAATCTATTAAAGCCCAATGACCCTGTTTTTGAGATTGACTTCCCCAACACTAGCGGTACAGTGGCTTCTGAAATCAATTATCGTTTGGCAGATCCTCAGCGAAGTCAGTTACAAGCTATTTCTTTGCTTTCGCAAGGAATTTTTATCAATGAAGTAAGCGTTTCCATGCAGGGAATTACAAATAACCTCTATCAAAAAGCATCAGACATTGTCAGCAATCTTGTAGGTGAAGAAAACGATAAGCTTAAAGTAGGAATCGACTACCTCCAAGGCGACAAAAGTGCGCTATTGGATATCGCCACCGAAGACCGGCTGGGCTTTACCCTGTCTACTCAAATTAGTGACCGCATCTTATTAAATGGAAAGATTGGTGTTCCTGTTGGTGGTGTTGAGCAGACTTTAATTGTAGGAAATATTCAAATTGACTTTATTCTTAATGACGAGGGTTCTCTTAGGGCCAAAGTTTTTAACAAAGAAAACGAATTCCGATACATTGGAGATGAGCTTGGATATACTCAAGGAGTAGGACTTTCTTATGATGTTGATTTTAATACATTTAAAGAGCTGATTCAAAAGATTGTAGCGAATCAATCCGCCTTGAAAACAGTTGAACAGAGTAATGCCATACAAGCTGCCGAAGGTCCTGTTAGATTTGTGAAAAAAAATTAAATTGTATTAATCTATTTCAATTTTGTAAAATTTCTTCACGGGTTAGTCTGCTGTTGATATAATGTTTAAATTTGGCTTGAAATCAATTGAATGAAAACTTTTATTAAAAAGATCGGTGTGTTGACATCAGGAGGTGATGCTCCAGGGATGAATGCCGCCCTTAGAGCCGTAGTTAGAACCGCCGCCTACCACAAAGTAGAATGTCTAGGAATTCAGCAAGGATATCAAGGTCTTATTGATAATAAGGTAAAAGTGATGAACGCACGTAGCGTAAATAACATCATCAATAAAGGTGGAACAGTTTTAAAGTCAGCACGTTGTTTAGAGTTTAGAACTAAAGAAGGTAGACAAACTGCTTTTAAAACAGTCCAAAAACACGGAATTGAAGCCCTTGTAATTATTGGAGGTGACGGTTCTTTTACTGGTGCTATGATCTTTCAGTCAGAGTTTAATATTCCAGTTATAGGAATACCCGGTACGATTGATAATGATATTTTTGGAACTTCTCATACCATTGGGTACGATACAGCTCTCAACACCGTCATAGAAGCAATAGACAAAATTAGAGATACCGCAATTTCACATAACCGACTCTTTTTTGTTGAGGTCATGGGAAGAGATGCGGGTCACATTGCTTTGAACGCAGGTATTGGTGCTGGTGCTGAGGAAGTACTTATTCCTGAAGAAGATATGGGACTTGACCGCTTGCTAGATTCATTAAAAAGAAGTGAAAAATCTGGTAAATCATCGAGTATTGTAGTAGTCGCTGAAGGAGATAAAACTGGTAAAAATGTTTTTGAAATTGCAGAATACGTGGAAAAAAATATGCCTTACTACGATGTAAGAGTTTCAGTTTTAGGGCATATGCAACGAGGTGGGAGTCCATCTTGTTTTGATCGCGTACTTGCTTCTAGAATGGGTGTTTATGCAGTGGAAGCTTTGCTGCAAGGTAAGTCCAATATGATGGTTGGCATGAAGAGCGAGGAAATAATATTTAGCCCACTTGAAAAAGCAATTAAAGGAAAATCAGAAATTGATAAAGATTTAATCCGAGTCTCGGATATATTAACAATTTAACTAAACAAACAATAATCAACTAAACTAAAGTAAAATGGCAATTAGAATTGGAATCAATGGATTTGGAAGAATAGGTAGACTTGTATTTCGCTCTGCAATGAAGCAAGAGGATGTCACCATAGTGGGTATCAATGACCTATTGGATATCGAACACCTAGCTTATTTATTGAAATATGATTCTGTACACGGAAAATACGATGGAACAGTAGAAATAAATGGTAACGACTTGGTTGTTGATGGTCATGCTGTCCGTATTTCAGCTGAGCGTGATCCCTCAGCCATAGGTTGGGGATCCATGAACACAGATGTAGTTGCAGAATGTACAGGTATTTTTACCACCATAGAAAAGGCACAAGCTCATATTGACGGTGGAGCCAAAAAGGTGGTGATTTCAGCACCTTCTGCTGATGCTCCAATGTTTGTTATGGGTGTAAACCACACAGAAGCCGAAGCTTCACAAGCTATTGTGTCAAATGCTTCATGTACAACCAACTGCTTAGCACCTGTAGCTAAAGTGTTGAATGATAACTTTGGAATTGCTGAAGGTTTAATGACCACAGTTCACGCTACTACCGCTACCCAATTTACTGTTGACGGACCATCTAAAAAAGATTTTAGAGGAGGGAGAAGTGCTTTAATCAATATTATGCCTGCTTCAACAGGAGCTGCAAAAGCAGTGACTAAAGTTATTCCTTCTTTAGTAGGTAAGCTTACTGGTATGGCTTTTAGAGTACCAACAGCTAACGTTTCTGTAGTAGATTTAACAGTTAGACTGGAAAAAGATACTTCATATGAAGAAATCAAAAGCGTGATGAAAAAGCATGCAGATACGGATATGAAAAATATATTAGGGTACACTGAAGAGGGAGTAGTTTCTCAAGACTTTGTTGGGGATGTTAGAACCTCTATTTTTGATGCAGATGCAGGTATGGAATTAAACCCACGCTTTTTCAAGATTATCTCTTGGTATGACAACGAATGTGGTTATTCAAACAAGCTTATTGATTTGGCAAAACACGTCAATCAACTCTAATCTCATTTATTTATGATTTTAGTTGTTGACAGCGGTTCTACAAAAACAGATTGGATTGCTGTAAATTCAAAAGGAGAGACACTTTTTTCTACTCAAACACTAGGGCTAAACCCTCAGGTTCTGTCCAGTGCGATTCTGAAAGAACGAATCATTAATAACTTTGATCTCTATCAGAATAGAAATGAAGTAACCCACCTTTATTTTTATGGAGCTGGTTGTGGAGTTGATTCTCCTCAAAAAAGAATTCGCCGCGTTTTTGACGAGATTTTTATCAATAGTAAAATCGTTATTAAAGAGGACACCTATGCAGCGGTTTATGCCGCTGCAGACATGGGTAAAAAGTCTATTGTTTGCATATTGGGAACTGGATCAAACTGTACCTATTTTGACGGTAAGGAAATAGAGCAAAGAGTAACCTCTTTAGGTTATATCTTGATGGATGAAGCCAGCGGAAATTTTTATGGTAAGCAGCTTATTCGGAGTTATTATTTTAAGACAATGTCAGAGGACTTAGCTAAAGAATTTGAGCAAGAGTATGACCTTACACCCGATACAATTAAAGAGAATATTTACAGACGTGAAAATCCAAATACTTATTTAGCTACTTTTTCAAGATTTTTAATAAAGCATAAAAATAATGAGGTGTTTAAGGATATCATCTCAAAGGGACTTGAACGATTTATCAATCATCAAATTTTGCAATTTGAAAATGCTAAGGATATTCCAATTCACTTTATAGGCTCAATTTCATTCTATTTAAAAGAAGAAATTGAAAAAGCACTTGCCTTAAAAGGACTCACCATGGGAAGAATCGTACAACGTCCTATAGACGAACTGGTGAACTACCACAAAAATCTAATTGAAACGAAGACTTAGTCAACGGCAATCATTGATATTTCAACACGCACTGACTTTGGAAGTGTTTTTACTGCAACGGTTTCTCTTGCAGGTGCTTTATCATTATCAAAATAGCTTCCATACACTTCATTAACTTGGCCGAAATTTTCCATATTATCTAAAAAAATGGATGCTTTTACAACTTGACTAAAATTCATTTCAGCTGCATCCAAAATGGCCTCCAGATGCCGCATTACAAGTTGTGTCTCCTCTTTAATCGTACCGCTAAACAATTCCATATTTTTAGCAAGAATCGGGATTTGCCCAGAAATATATAGGGTGTTTCCAGCTTTAACGGCTTGATTATAAGGACCTAATGGGGCAGGCGCATTGAGTGTGGTAATAATCTTTTTTTTCACTTAAATATTTTTATTACAAGTTAGTAAAAATCAAAGGTTATAACTACCTTCTATTAGGCAAGCTTTGTTTTTCGTATTTAATATCACTAAGTAAACCTGATTTAATTCCTATAAAAAAGTTCCATGATGCCCTGTCACTAAAAGGAACCCAACTAAAATTGAGACGCCAACTATTTAAATCCCTATTAAAGCGTAATTGAGTATACGTAAACCCTTGTCCTTTAAAATCATAACCTGAGGAAACCCCAACTTTCCATTTAGGAGTCAAATCAATATTTCCTGAAAACATCAGTGAATTGTTACTAAAATCTCGTTGCCCTCTGGAATTGTTATAGGTAAGTGAATAAGCAACTTTCAGATCCCAAGGTATTTTTGTCCGATAACTGGGGTAGGTAGGTGCGGGGTCATTATTCTCAGTATCGTTCATTCGCCTATCAGCAAAGTCCTCTGCACGACCGAATAAATCGTCATCTCGGCCACCACTAGAGGTTGCCTCTATCTGATTTCTTTGTTCTTGATCTTCTTGTCCCTTCTCTCTATTGCCTTCCAACTGGCTACTGGAAAATGAATAATTCATATTAACATTGGCACTAGTCAAACGCAACAATCCTCCTCCGTTTGTAATATTAAACTTATTGATACGAACTTTATTTTCGTCTAAAGCATAAGGATCAAAAGTGCTACCGAAATTAATACTCATTTTTCCTTGAAGAAGAGAGAAACCAGAGGACATACGCAAAGGACTCCAGCGAAGAGAATCAGCAGCAAAATTATGTGAGGTTGTTAAATTTAAGTTATTGAGTAACACTACCTTTTTTGGTCCAGTTGCTGTAGAGTCCTTGTCTCGAACTTTGGCTTCAAAATTATTACTAATACTAATACCCATACTATTAGATAATGCTATGGAAGGGATTCCAAATAAGCTATTTTGATAGCGGGTATATTCAGCTGAGTTTCCATCCGCATCAACGATATATGTATCGTAATATCTTTCAAAGCTGGGCTTGTTTGAGTAACTGATAGCTGGCCTAATGGTGTGACGTATAGACTGGATTTTCTTATCCTCTCCAAAATTGAATGTCCCGTAAACAGTAGTACCAAGGGAAGCACTTAAGTTATATTCCCTGAACGTACCAATATTATTGATGGTGTCCTTAATGGATCTTCCCAATTCAGGATTATAATCTGAAAAGCGAACTGTATTTTGTGTCCAAACTTCGTTGTAATTTGCACTAGCAGACATACTAATATATTTAAATAGTTTAAAGTTTGTACTCAATGGAATGGTATGTTTCATTCCCATTTTTGCATTTTCAAACATGGTGGGACCAAAAAGTGCATCCTCCGAAGTGATGATCCGATTTTCAGCTCTACTAGAATATTGAAAATTGATATTTTGAAAGAGCCCTTTTTTAGCACCCACCTTTGGTGCAAAAGGATATATTCGTTCCATATTGGCTTGAAAAGTAGGAAGTGTCAAATTCACTAATTTGGTCTTTGAGTTTTGCGACATAGCACTTGTCATCGATATGTTAACTCTGGGGTATTCTGGAAAGGATTTAGAATATGAGATTGAGGAGCTTAAGTTGTTATTTAAAAAGTTTGGAGAGTTTAACTGGTTAACAGATTGCCTATAGTAATCACTACTTCCAAAGTTTACAGAGGCCGAAAAAGTAGAGTTAGGACTTGATTTAGGATCCTTACTGTGATTCCAACGGACATTAAAAACTGTTGATTTAGAGTATTCTGGAAGTCCCCTTGCCTCATTGATGAGATTTTCATACCTAAAGCTGAACGTTCCCCTGTATTTGTATCGAAGATTGTATTGAGAGTCTCCGCGAAAACCATAGCTTCCATTTGTATAATAATCTGTAATTAATGTCAAATCAAAAAAATCTGAAAGTGCAAAATAATAGCCACCATTTTGAACAGAATAGCCTCTTAAATTACTTTCTGAAATTGAGGGAATAATAAAACCAGACTCCTTTGATTTTGATGAGGGAAAGTAAGCAAATGGAAGCCCTACTGGTGTGGGTACGTCAGCGACAAACATATTAGTTAATCCTGATATAATCTTACCTCCTGGGATGATCTTACCCTTCCGAACTTTGAAATAATAATCAATTCCCTCATCTTCACCCCCAACCAATTTTCCTGCAGTACTGACTCGAGCATCTTTGATGTAATAGACTGAATCGTTTTGTTTTTTTGTTAAAGCAGCAAAAATATCCATACCATTTTGACCTGATTTAGAATTCCAGATCAATGCTTTTTGGGTATCAAAATTAAAGCGAATTGAGTCTGGATTTACTTCATTGCTACCTTGTTTAAAAAAGGGATATTGTACAAGTGTTGAGTCAAGTTCTATTCTTCCAGCATTGACCTCATTGGTTTGATAATCCAAAATAATAATCCCCGCACGAAGCTCAATATCTTGGTAGTAAAGCTCTGCTTCATTGTAAAGAATGAGTTTATTATTTTTTCGATCAATTTGGACACAATCTTTGGCTTTGTAATCCACTTCAGCCAAAAGTAGTGGTTTTTTTTCTATGGGTTTAGAGATACTGTCTAATAGAACTTCATCTGAAAGCGTAGGAGAGGCTGTGGTTTGGGCGTGAATAATTCCTAGTCCGAAGAAAAAGAGGAAATATGCTATATGATAAAACTTTGATTGCAAAGTGATAAGCCCTAAATTTGTTGTGCTTGGTTCAAACGACCAAAATTAATGATAATTTTAAGGATGCATCAAGATTTTTTGTCTATTTCTCTGTTTCGCCAGTCTATAGAATTACGAAATTTTATTTTCTTTTTAAGCTGTTGGACTTCACTAATGTTATTGCCTAGCCTTATTAACAACGCCTCAGCTCAAGATAAGCCCTTTGTTGTTGTTTTAGATGCTGGTCATGGGGGACATGATTCAGGAAATAGAGGAAATGGTTATTACGAGAAAAAGATTGCACTCAATATCGCACTAAAGATTGGAGCCCAACTAGAGAAAACTTTTGATATCAAAGTTATCTATACCCGTAAAAAAGATGTGTATGTTGACCTTATTGAGCGCGCCAATATTGCCAATAAAGCAGATGCTGATCTGTTTGTCTCTATTCACTGCGATTCCTTCACGTCCTCAAGAGCTTTTGGAGCTGGAACTTTTGTTTTAGGATTACATGAAAACGAACGCAATTTTAAAGTGGCACAAAAGGAAAATTCAGTGATTTTTCTGGAGGAAAACTACGAACAAAAATACGACGGTTTTGATCCTAATGATCCTGAATCTGTAATCAGTTTGATTTTAATGCAAGAGACTTATTTAGATCAAAGTATCGCAGCTGCAAGTACCATTCAAAAGAGTTTTGTAAATAATTTAAAGCGCAAGGACAGAACCGTGAAGCAAGCGGGCTTTATTGTTTTAAAATACACCTATATGCCGAGTGTGCTAGTCGAGACAGGATTTTTGACAAATAGCTCAGAAGGAGCTTTTTTAAATTCTTCTAAAGGACAAAACCAGATGGCAAATGCCATTTCAAAAGCGATTATAAATTACAAAAACTTGCGCCAAGCAGGAGTTCAGAATGAAGTAGTTACTGTCAAAAGTAAATCAAGTCAAAGTGAGCGTCTTAGTTTAAACCCAGATTTGATTTTTAAAGTTCAGATTGCTGCCAGCAAGAATCGCATTGCTGCAA
>JAYPMN010000004.1:0-19419 GCA_038129925.1 Flavobacteriaceae bacterium | reverse complement strand
TGATTTTTTAACCAATTGTTAACAAGAAAACGTGTTTAAATTTTTCAAATTTGCAAACCAAAAAATGCTATAATTTCTATGGAAAACAAGACCAGTGAAACGATTGACATCAAAGCAATTAATGAAAAGATTGAAAAGGAAAGTGCTTTTGTAGAATTATTGACCTTAGAAATGAACAAGGTAATTGTCGGGCAAAAGCACATGGTTGAGCGACTTTTAATCGGACTTTTAGGAAAGGGGCATATACTCCTGGAAGGAGTTCCAGGCCTTGCAAAAACACTAGCTATCAATACTTTAAGTACTGCCGTTAAAGGCAGCTTTAGCCGTATTCAGTTTACGCCTGATTTACTCCCTGCTGATGTAGTAGGAACGATGATCTACAACATGAAGGAAAACGACTTTTCGATTAAAAAAGGGCCTATTTTTGCCAATTTTGTATTAGCAGATGAGATCAATCGAGCTCCTGCTAAAGTGCAGTCCGCACTTCTAGAGGCGATGCAAGAAAAACAAGTTACTATCGGCGATAAGACTTTTAAGCTACAAGCTCCATTTTTGGTTATGGCAACTCAAAACCCTGTAGAACAAGAAGGAACTTATCCATTGCCTGAAGCACAGGTCGATCGATTTATGTTAAAAGCCGTAATTGATTATCCAAAACTTGAAGAGGAGCAACTCATCGTCCGCAATAACCTCAGTAATAATAATGTAACGGTTAAGCCTGTAGTGACTACGAAACAAATTTTAGCTGCACAGGATACTATTCCACAGGTATATATGGACGAGAAAATTGAAAATTATATTTTGAATTTGATTTTTGCAACGCGTTATCCTGAAAAATATAAATTAGATTCTATCAAACCTCTAATCAGTTTTGGCGCCTCACCAAGGGGAAGTATCAACTTAGCGACTGCTGCAAAATGCCACGCTTTCTTAAGACGACGAGGCTATGTGATACCAGAAGACGTCAGAGCAGTCATATATGATGTACTGAGACATAGAATAGGACTTACCTATGAAGCAGAGGCTGAAAATATCACTTCAGTAGATTTGATATCTCAAATCATTAACGAAGTAGAGGTCCCCTAGGTCACTCCATTTTTTAATTAAAGTTTTTTGTGAATAGCACGGTATGGATACTAAAGCGCTACTAAAAAAAGTTCGTAAAATTGAAATCAAGACACGCCGTTTGAGTGATCATGTCTTTGGTGGCGAGTATCATTCTACATTTAAGGGGCGAGGAATGACATTTAGTGAAGTACGCCAATATCAATTTGGAGATGATGTACGTGCAATCGATTGGAATGTTACTGCACGCTACAACGAACCCTTTGTCAAGGTTTTTGAAGAAGAGCGTGAACTCACTTTAATGCTGGTTGTTGACGTTAGTGGATCGGAAGCATTTGGAACCCGCTCCCAATTTAAAAGAGAGATTTTAACTGAAATTGCTGCCACACTTGCCTTTTCGGCTTTACAAAACAACGATAAGGTGGGATTGGTCCTTTTTTCAGACCAAATTGAGTTATTTATTCCTCCTAAAAAAGGGCGTTCACATATCCTTAGAATCATCAGAGAGTTGTTAGAATTTAAACCTTTAAGCCTGAAAACAGATATTTCTTCAGCCTTAGAATTTCTGTCTAGTGTTTTGAAAAAGAAGGCAATTGTATTTCTTATGTCTGACTTTATGAACGAGGGTTATGAAAAAACACTTCGTATAGCAGCTAAAAAACATGATTTAACGGGTATACGGGTATTCGACCCTATGGAAGAAAGTCTTCCAAACTTAGGGATGGTTCCTATGATTGATGCCGAGACAGGCGAGATGAAATGGATCAATACTTTTTCTAAGAACGTCCGCAGAATGTACACCATACGCTATGCTAAGCACGTCAATAATTTTGAAGAATTATTTAAAAAAAATGGAGCTGGTCAACTCAGCTGCAGTGTAGAAGAGAGTTATGTAAAAAAACTGCTTAAATATTTTAAAGCACGTGGGTAAACTAAAGAAATACTGTTGGAGCGTATTGACATTTTTAATGTCTTTTATGATATGGTCACAGCAGCAGACTGAACTATTGGTTGCTGTGGACACGACCAGCATACGTATAGGCGAACAACTCAATTATACTCTTCAAATAAAAGCCGATAGTTCTGCTCAAGTCCAGTTTCCAGAGCAACCAATTTTCACCCCTTTTGAGCTGCTCGAAGAGCATCCAATAGATACCCTAAGAGCGCAATCCCATTATCTTTACACAAAAAAATATGCCCTGATTCAATTTGATTCGGGGAATTATTTTCTGCCTCAACAGCAAGTTTTAGTAAATGGATTTTCTAAAATTGCAGACTTTATTTCCATACGTGTGGATCCTGTTTTGGTAGATACTACCAAACAAAAACTATTCGATATCAAGCCGCTTACTGAAGTCAAAAAAAATTATGAGGCTTTAATTTCTCGTATTCTTTGGGGGTTGGTAATCGGTCTTGTTCTGATTGGGATTCTTTACACTTATCTGCTACAAAAACGAAGAAAGGAATTAAGAGTAAGAGAACTTCCTCCTTTTGATCGGGCTATTGAAGAATTAAAAGCTTTGGAAAGCGAAACCCTATCAGAGCAAGAAGAATTTAAGCAATACTATTCACGGCTGACAGATGTCGTCCGGCGCTATTTAGAGGAGGAAGCTAAAATCGATGCCTTAGAAAGTACATCAGAGGAACTTTTGACGAAATTGGAAATGCGAAAAGATGCCGGTTCTTTAGATCTTGATCGGCAAACTTTAAAAAGTTTAAGAGAAGTACTTCAGAATGCTGATTTAGTAAAATTTGCTAAATCCATGCCCGAAATGTACACAGCAAATGAGGATCGAAAAGCTGTTGAACATGTTGTAATTGAAACCAAAGAAGCACTCCCTGAACCTACTGAGGAAGAACTTAAAGAAAAAGCTGCTTACCAAGAATATTTGGCTAAAAAAAGAAGAAAAGAACAATGGATTTGGGGGTTAGCAGGAGTTGGAATTTTAGCTGTCTTGAGCCTTGTTGTCTCCATGTTAGTCTATGGATATTATCCTGTAAGAGACACTTTGTTCAGATACCCCACAAAGATATTGACCAGTGGAGATTGGTATAAAAGTCAGTACGGAACCCCTCCATTAGCTATTGAAACACCTGAAATACTCGAGAGAATTTCTTCTTCTGAGGATAAAATACAACAGTTTAGACTGGGTAGTTTTGACAGTTCGTTTTATATTAATTTATCATTTGATTTCCCAAAGCAAGAGGCTGCTGCCCCAGAAGCTCTTATTGCAAATCCAAAACAAGCCGATCTTGAAAAAGGACAAGAGTTGGTGAATTCAATCATTTCCAGTTTTGAATCTGAAGGAGCAGTAAATATTTTTATGAAAAATGATGCTGTAACCTTACCTTCTGGTATACCAGTAGCTAAAATTTATGGGACCTTAGATTATCCTAAAAACCAAAAAGAGCAGCGGATAAGATGTAATTTTAGTGCCTATTTATTTGCCTTTGACCAAGGAACCATCATACTTACTTTGATGTATGAGAAAGAAGATAGATATGGTGAGGAAATTGAGCAACGCATACTGAATAGTCTGGATTTAATTAAAGAACTCTAAGCAATGTTTGAAGGAATTTATTTTGCAAATCCAAATTATCTCTGGTTACTTCTCCTTCTGCCTGTCGTTATTGCTTGGCACATTTTTACATGGAAAAAATCTCAAGCGAGTTTAAAAATTTCATCCCTAGCTGGTTTTGGCAAGCAGAGTTCTTTACTGACCAAGCTCAGACCCATCTTATTTGTTTTTAGAATTTTGGCTTTAGGTTTAATTATACTTGCCATTGCGAGACCACAGACGGTTGATATATCTACACGAACGAGAACCAACAAAGGAATCGATATCATCATGGCAATTGATGTTTCCTCAAGTATGTTGGCTCAAGATCTTAAACCTGACCGATTGAGTGCTTTGAAGCGAGTTGCCTCAGCCTTTGTAGATGATAGACTATCTGATCGAATTGGATTGGTGGTCTATGCTGGGGAAAGCTATACCAAAACACCAATTACCAGTGATAAGTCAATTGTCAAAGGATCTCTCAGGGAGATTGCTTATCAAGGACTGATTGAAGACGGAACAGCCATTGGTATGGGACTGGCAACTTCAGTCAATCGATTAAAAGACAGTAGAGCAAAAAGCAAGGTCATTATTTTATTGACTGATGGGGTCAATAATTCGGGTTTTATCGATCCAAAAATTGCTATAGAGTTAGCTGTAGAATTTGGCATCAAAACCTATACTATCGGTTTAGGAAGTAATGGAACTGCTCGAGCACCTGTAGCTATTTTGCCTACAGGAGAATTTAAATACGGCATGACAAAAGTTGAGATCGATGAGGATCTCCTCAAGCAAATTGCCTCCGCTACTGGAGGAATATATTTTCGAGCTACGGACAATAAAAAGTTAGAAGAAATCTACGCTGAAATCAACAAGCTAGAAAAGACTGAAATTGAAGAGTTTAAATACTACAATTACGAGGAAAAATACAGAATATTAGTTTTTTTGGCATTGGTATTTCTAGGACTTGAATGGCTGGGAAGAAATACATTATTTAAAAGCTTTATATAAATGTATCAGATAGACGCATATCATTTTATCTACCTTTTGGGAATTCTTCCACTGGTGTGGATAACTTATGCACTGGTAGGTAGCTGGAAGCGAAAGCTGCAGACTAATTTTGCAAACCCTAAATTGCTAAAAGAGTTGAGTCCAAACAGATCGAGTTTTAAACCTACTCTAAAACTTATTCTCTTTAGCCTTGCACTAGTACTTATGGTTTTCAGTCTTATGAACCCCAAAATTGGAACTCAACTGGAGACCGTAAAGCGTGAAGGTGTTGACATTGTTTTTGCTATTGATGTTTCTAAAAGTATGTTGGCAGAGGATATAGCACCCAACAGAATTGAAAAGTCCAAGCGCTTGGTATCAGCAATTCTCAATCAGTTAGCAAGCGACCGTGTAGGCATCATTGCCTATGCTGCCCAAGCGGTTCCCCAGCTTCCCATAACTACCGACTACAGCGCAGCTAAGATGTTTTTGCAAGGCCTAAATACCGATATGTTGTCTTCTCAAGGGACTGCTTTAGATAACGCTATCGATTTATCAGGAACTTTTTTTGACGATGAGGATCAGACCAATCGTGTCATTTTTTTGATTTCAGATGGAGAAGATCACTCTGATGCAGCTGCTTATGCAGCAGCTCGAGCAGCTGAGTTAGGCATTAAAATTTTTACCTTTGGGGTAGGAACTGAAAATGGGGCTCCCATTCCTCTTAAAAGAAATGGGGTAACAGAGTCTTACAAAAAAGATTTTGAAGGAGAAGTTGTCATAACCAGACGCAATGCAGAAGTGCTGCAGTCTATCGCTGCAGCTACTCAAGGCTTATACCAAGATGGTAATGACACCCAAGCAGTCTTGGATTTTGTTTCAGAACAGCTAAAAGCAATGGATAAGAAAGAGTTTGAAGCCAAAAAGTTTGTGAGTTATAAAGATCGCTTTCAACCTTTTTTAATCGGAGCTTTACTTTTTCTGTTAATGGACTTATTTTTGTTTGAAACTAAAACAAAATGGGTACAGAGGTTGAATCTTTTTAACGAAAATGAAAATGAAGTGTAATACGTTTTTGATTTTTATTTTAACTGCTTTTAATTTCCTCAAAGCACAAGAGGGAAAGATTAATAATCATATCTATGAGGGCAACACTAAAGTTGAAGACGGGGCTTTAGTTGACGCTGAAAAATCATATCGAAAAGCACTTTCTTTGGCTCCAGAAACTCCAATTGCTTTGCATAATTTGGGGAATACCCACTTTTTAGCAGAACAATACGAGGAAGCTTCGCAACGATTTTTTCAGACTCAAAAGTTTTCTTCTTCAAAAGAAGACAAGCACAAAGCATTTCACAACATGGGGAATGTATTTATGAAGAAAAAAGAATATCAAAAAGCTGTTGAGGCATACAAAAACGCTCTGAGAAATGACCCTTTTGATGACGAAACACGATACAATTATGCACTTGCTAAAGAGCTCTTAGAAAACGAAAAACCTCCTGAAGAACAAGAACAGGACGATAATAAGGATCAAAAAGATCAGCAAGATCAAGAGAAAGAGGAAGATCAGGAGAAAGATCAAAATGATCAAGAAGGTGACCAGGAAAATAAAGACGAGCAAGATCCTAATAAAGAAGGAGACGAGGGAGATGAAAACAAAGATGAGGGAGAACCTAAAAACGAAGGAGATCAAAATAAAAAAGAGCAGGATCAGCAAAACAAAGGACCTGAAAAACAAAAACAAGCCCCAAAAAAAGGACAACTCTCCCCACAGCAAGTCCAAAATCTCTTGGACGCCATGAACAATCAAGAGAAAAAAGTCCAGGATAAAGTCAATGCGAAAAAAGTAAAAGGGGTACCGGTTAGAGGAAAAAAAGATTGGTAATTATGATGAAGGCTAAAGCATTATTCTTCCTCTTTTTCTTGTTTGTAGGAATATCATCTCACCTACAAGCCCAGATTAGTTTTGATGCAAAAGTAAGTAAAAAAAGATTGGGGTTAAATGAAAGACTTCGAGTTGATTTTGTGATGAATCAAAACGGAGATAATTTTGTTCCTCCAAATTTCACTAATTTTCTAGTAGTCAGTGGACCTCAACAATCCGTGAATCGTTCTTGGGTAAACGGGGTGAGCAGTTTTTCTAAAACCTACACCTATTTCCTTACTCCAAAAGTAAAAGGACAGCTTACGATAGGTCAAGCTCAGATTACTATTGAGAGCGAGGTATATAAAACTACTCCTATTGAAATTGTAGTTACTGAGGCGGTTAAAAAACCCAATGACCCAAATAATATTGATTATCTCACAGATGAGAATATTCATTTGGTAGCTGAAATTTCAAATCCTTCTCCTTATTTGAACGAAGGGATTACAATAGTGTATAAATTGTATTTTCGAAATCCAATTTCAATAACAGATGTTCAAGAGCTAGAATCGCCCAGTTATGGAGATTTTTGGAGTAGTAAAATCAATATAGGTCGAGCACAAGTTAATCCAAGAGGTCAATATAAAGGAGAACCTTTTAACGAAGTTGTTTGGCAAAAAGTAGTGCTTTATCCACAGAAATCAGGGGAGCTTAAATTAGAACCACTGACACTTAATTTGTCGCTTAATGTACCCAGTAATCGAAGGGATTTATTCGGCAGAAGGATACTCACCCAAGGGCAAAAAACAATTACTGCGGGAAGAAGAACGCTTAGGGTAAAACCGCTTCCTCTAGAGGGTCAGCCAGAAAACTTTTCAGGTGCTGTAGGACAGTTTGATTTTGATGTGATTTTATCTAAAGATGCCTTAAGAGCTTCTGAATCTTTTCAAGCTAAAATAAAAGTCGATGGGAAAGGGAATCTAAATCTGTTTAAATTGCCGAAAATTAATGTTCCAAATACCTTAGAGGTTTATGAACCCGAGCGAAACGAAAATATTAAAACTACGCTAGCAGGAACTCAAGGATCGGTTGAAGAAAATTACACCATAGTCCCACAATACCAAGGGAAATATCCCATACCTGAAGTACAATTCTCATTTTTTGATCCCAAATCAAAATCTTATAAGACTTTGCGTTCTCAGGAATTATTGGTGGATGTTTACGACGGACCTACCGCTGGAATAGCCAATACAGATCGGCAAGATGGTGTTCTCAGAACACCCTTGCCCGTTTCAGAAAGTACATTTAGATTTATTCAATTAGAAACCAAACTTACCCCCACAAGGGAACCTTCTTTTTGGATGAGTTCTAAATTCTGGATTTTATTTAGCCTTGCTTTTATTGTTTTAATTTCAGGGTATTTAATCAATCGCTTTATCCTTCAAAAATCAGAGGATAGTTCAACGATCAAACAACGCTTAGCCCAAAAATTAGCAAAGAAGTATTTGAGTTCAGCCAAAAAAGCTCAAGGCAATCAGGTTGAATTTTATGAAGCACTAGAAAGAGCCTTGCACAATTATTTAAAAGCAAAATTAAAAATCGAAACTACAGAATTGAGTAAAGCTAAAATTCAAACCTTATTAAAAACTAAAAATGTAGAGTATGAGGTAGCAAAGGATTTTATTTCAGTGCTAGAAAACTGTGAATTGGCTCGCTATGCACCTGGATCAGACGGGAGTATACAGGCTGATTATGAAAGAGCAAGTAAAGTAATGGCGACCATAGACAGACAGTTATGAAAATAATTAGATTTCCACTTTTTCAAACCTTCAATAGTATTTGGTTGGGCCTTTTCCTTATTTTAGGCGCTGTTTATATTCAAGCACAAGAGACATCTGATGAGATTTTTGCTCAGGCTAATGCAGCATACAATGAGGCAAATTATGGAAAAGCAGTTGAATTGTACATGCAAATTTTGGATAAGGAACAGCACAGTGCAGCACTTTACTATAATTTAGGCAATGCCTACTACAGACTAAATCAAGTAGCAGAAAGTATCTATTTTTTTGAAAAAGCAAAACAATTAGCTCCTGAAAATCAAGATATTAAAATCAACAGTGCTTTTGCTCAAAACATGACAATTGATGCAATTGAGCCACTGCCTCAGTCTCAATTGGGTCTGTTGCAAAGTAAAATTTTTAGTTTATTGACTTTGGATAATTGGTCCAAGCTAACACTGGGTTTACTTTGGCTTTTTGCGCTCTTATTTTTAGGATATTTATTTACCCAATCTACTGCTGTAAAGAGAAACCTCTTTTTCCTCTCTATCGCCTTTTTAATTTTATTTATTGGAACTTTTGGCATTACTTTTTCCAAGGACAGCAAATCTAAACAAACGCAATACGCCATTCTTTTTTCTAAACAAATAGATACTTGGTCAGAGCCAAACCAACAAGGAGATCTCTTGTTTATACTTCACGAAGGAACAAAAGTTCAAGTGCTAGATTCGCTTGCTGAGTGGCAAAAAATTAGAATTGCAAACGGCTCTGAAGGGTGGTTGAGAAATCCTAACTTGAGAAACTTGAATTAAGAAACTATATAAATTCTTGTTCTGAGAAGGTTTTATTTTGGAAAATCCAATCAAATAAAAAATTGCTTAAATCAATCAAGAAAGGATACGCAATTGATTTCTCTGTAAAGCTTTGAGGGAGGATGGTAATCACACTCTCAATTTGACCGAATGCCAAGACCATAGCGCACAAGATTACAGTCCATTTAATAAGTCCAAAAACCCCTCCAGCTAATCTATTGAGAAAACCTAAGGCAATTATTTGTAAGGTTTTGGTTAACATTTTGGCTAAAAGAGAAATTCCATAAACAATAGCTATAAAAAGTAATAAAAAGCTAACTCCTTGAATAATTTTCGGATCCAAATCAATGTAAGAGTCAATAAAAATGGCAAAACTAGAAGCAAATTTAAAAGCTCCTAAAACACCAATTATCAGGGCAACAACCCCTGCAATTTCCACAACAAAACCTTTGATTAATCCTCTAATAAGACCGTAACTGAGGCAGGTCAATACAATGATGTCAAAAACATTCATATTCTAAAGTAATGTTTTTTTAATCGAATTTTAGGAGAATCGGTTTTTTTTAAACCTAAGCAATATGGAAATAATATATTTGTATATGGCCAATTACACAAGGGATCAAGAGTTAAAAATACGCTGGGATAAGTTGATCGAATTTCTTTCAGATCGATTTTCTGATGGTGCTGATGTAGATGTGGAGGGTGTTCTTTATCTCATAGGACTTCAAGAGTACGGAAAACCTCACGAGCGTTTTAAAAAAGAGGATAATGTCAACCTTATTCACATAGGATTATGCACCATACTTGAGCCTTTTGGGCATTATCGTTTTAATTTTTATGACGAACAAGGCTGGCCTCATTTTGAATTGGTTGAACCTTTACCCAACTTAAAACCTGGAGAACAGCGTATATTGGTAAAAACAGCTATAGTAGATTACTTTGTCCGACAAGGGGTCATTTCCTAAAACTACACTATTTTTGCAGTATGATTGAAGAAGTACAAAAACATTTAAAAAAAGTAGAAACCTTTACGAGTAAAGATGCTAAAGCTATTGAAAACTTTAGGGTCAACTATGCAGGGAAAAAAGGAATTCTCAATGAGTTGTTTGCAGCTTTTAGAACAGTGCAAAACGAAGAAAAAAAAGCTTACGGTCAAGAGCTAAATGCACTTAAAAAGGCCGTGTCTGAAAAAGTAAAATCACTTCAATCGCAGCTTAAATCTTCAGTGAAAAACCAAAGGATTAAGGATCCGAGTAGGACGCCCTATCCGATTGAAACGGGCAATCGTCATCCCCTAGCTGTAGTCAAAAATAGGATCATAGATATTTTTACACAAATCGGGTTTACCATTTCAGAAGGCCCTGAGATAGAAGATGATTGGCATAATTTTACAGCTTTAAATCTTCCGGAGCATCACCCAGCTCGAGATATGCAGGATACATTTTTTATACAAACAAATCCTGATATCCTGCTTCGTACACATACTTCTTCAGTTCAGGTGCGCTATATGGAGAAAAATCAACCCCCTATACGAACCATTTCTCCTGGGCGGGTATTTAGAAATGAAGCCATATCGGCGCGATCGCATTGTATTTTTCATCAAGTAGAGGGATTGTATATAGCTAAAGATGTTTCTTTTGCAGATTTAAAGCAAACCTTAAAGTACTTCACTAACGCGCTTTTTGGGAATTCTAAAATCCGTTTAAGACCCTCTTATTTTCCATTTACCGAACCAAGTGCAGAGGTGGACATCTATTGGGGACTTGAAACAGAAACAGACTATAGAATTACCAAGGGAACAGGTTGGTTAGAAATTATGGGGTGTGGAATGGTGGATCCCAATGTATTAAAGAATTGCGGTATCGATCCTGAAGAATATTCAGGCTATGCATTCGGTATGGGTATAGAGCGTATAGCCATGCTTCTCTACCAGATCAGTGATATTAGACTTTTTTTTGAAAATGATGTTCGCTTCTTAAAGCAATTTAAAGCAACGCTTTAGACTAATTTTTTGACTAGTTTTTTATAATTTTTTCGCAGACTCTTCTTTGAATAAAATATCATAAAGGCTGTCAATAATCGTAGTTTCTTGATCTATTCCTTTTTTTAGCGAGGTAAATTTTTGGCTGCAAAATATCGTTCAGCGGTATACATAGTGTTAGGGTCGGAAAAAGTCAAGAAAACATTGGGTTAAAACCAAGAATCCCAGGGAATCCTACTCAACAAAAGAAGTAATCCGAGGGTATAAAATAAACCTATTCTAAAAAATTTCTTAGATGAAAGTGCTTGTCTTTTGTGCATAGACCAACCCATGGTAATGAGTACAATAGCGATAATATTTGTTATGGGATGCTCTACCAAATACAAACGAGTTTGAGCATCTTTCATTACTCCCATTCCTAAAGCACTCCACTGATCAAACCAAGGGGATACAAAGTATAGAATCAACCCTATCAGCAATTGTATATGAGAAAAAATGAGTCCGAAAAGGCTGATACGTAAATCTTTTGCACCAAACCCCCGTCCCTTTGATTTACCAATAAAGGCATTTAAAATGGCTACAACCAAAATAATGAGCACAAAAAAAGCCCAGTAAGAGTGAACATTTTGAAGAATTGAATACATACTTTTTTTTGTAAAAGTACTTTATTTTACGCAATAGTAGAATCGCAATTTTCATTTTACTGCAATTGGATAAAAACTTAACTTTAAAAAAAAAAAGATGAAACTCAAAATCTTAAGACTACTCATTTCCTTTTTGCTTTTGAACGGATGCACCTTTTCTTCTAAAGAGAAAAAATCTAAATCACAACCCATAGGAATAGTGATTCACGGAGGTGCAGGGACGATTTTACGTAAAAATATGACTCCTGAAAAAGAAGCTGCTTATCGTGAGACACTGGAGAAGGCAATTCGAGTAGGTCACGAAATTTTAAAAAAAGGTGGAAGTAGTCAAGAAGCTGTAGAAAAAACAATTCATATAATGGAAGATTCACCTCTCTTTAATGCAGGTAAAGGAGCTGTTCTCACTTCAGAAGGGACTATAGAACTAGATGCTTCATTTATGAACGGCGCGAATCTTGACGCTGGAGCGATTTCAGGTGTTAAAACGGTGAAACATCCAATTACTGCTGCTATTAAGGTAATGGAAAATTCCCCTCACGTCATGCTTTCAGGGCAAGGAGCCGACCAATTTGCAAGTGAGCAGGGTCTTGAAATTGTTGAGCCAGAGTATTTTTTTACTGAGCGTAGAATTAACGCCCTAAAAAGAGTTAAAGAGGCTGAGGGGCAAACCCAAACTTCAGTGCAAGAAGAACTTTTTTTAAACCATCAACGTTATGGAACAGTAGGTTGTGCTGCTTTAGATACTGAAGGAAACCTAGCTGCTGGAACATCAACTGGAGGGATGACCAATAAAAAATGGAATCGAATAGGAGATGCTCCTATTATTGGAGCGGGTACTTACGCCAACAACGCAACCTGTGCAATTTCTGCTACTGGTTGGGGCGAATTTTTCATACGATCTGTAGTAGCTCATGATATCTCTGCCCTTATGGAATACAAAGGGCTATCCATAAAAGAAGCTGCTAGAATTGTGATTCATGAAAAGGTTGCCCAATTGGGAGGAGATGGTGGAATAGTCGGTATTGATAATCGTGGAAATGTAGCCATGGAAATGAATACACCAGGAATGTATAGAGCTCATATAAACGCCAATGGAACATTGACAGTAAAAATATATCAAGACGAGTGAAGCCAAACTATTTTGCGGTAATATTTTCAAATTTTTTGATTGACCAAAACGGCCCTACCTATCAAAAATTTTCAAATCAAATGCAGGATGAAATCCAAACAACTCCAGGATTTTTAGGTATGGAAACTTATAGGGAATTGACAGGTAAAGGAGTGACTATTAGCTATTGGGAAAGTAAGAAGGCAATTCAGCAATGGAAAAAAAACGTAAAGCATCTTTTGGCACAGCAATACGGTAAATCTCACGCATATTCTCGCTTTGAGCTTAAGATTTGCCGTGTAGAAAGTGCTTATGAATTTAAGGCTACTGATAAGAATTGACTTTGTAAGGAATTTCCAATGTCAGAAAATTATACTGAAAAAAAGCAACGAAAAATCATCCATATCGATATGGACGCTTTTTTTGCTTCAGTAGAACAGTTAGACCATCCTGAATGGAGAGGCAAGGCATTGGCTGTTGGAGGTGGGGGCGAAAGAGGAGTGGTGGCTGCAGCCAGTTACGAGGCGCGTAAATTCGGAGTTAAAAGTGCTATGAATGCAAGAAGAGCAAAAGTATTATGCCCACATTTAATTTTTACTAAATCGAGATTTGAACGGTACAAAGAAATTTCAGAGACGATTCGAGCGATATTTTTAGAATATACCCCCTTGGTAGAGCCCCTTTCTTTAGATGAAGCATATTTAGATGTTTCCGATTACCCTTCTGCTACACTAATTGCAGAAGAAATTCGAACAAAAATCAAAGCACAAACGCAGCTAACTGCATCAGCTGGAATATCTGTCAATAAATTTTTAGCTAAAACCGCTAGTGATTGGAATAAACCTGACGGGCAAAAAACACTCCCCCCTGAGGAAATAATTCCTTTTTTAGAATCCTTAGATGTTAAAAAATTTCACGGGATTGGTAAAAAAACTAAATTGAAAATGTATCACCTGGGAATTTATACAGGTAAAGATTTAAAAGCACAATCAGCCTCTTTTTTGACTTCTCATTTTGGAAAATCAGGAATGTATTATTACAAAGTAGTTAGAGGGATTCACAACAGTCCAGTCAAACCTCATAGAATACCAAAATCAATGGGAATTGAACGCACCTTCAGTTCAAATTTGAGTAGTGAATTGTTTTTAGAGGACAAACTAAAAGAATTGTCTGAAAACTTAGAGCGCAGACTCAAAAAAAATAAGGCTGCTGGGAAAACCCTTACCCTTAAAATTAAATACAGTGATTTCGTTCAACAGACCAGAAGTAAAACGGGAAAGCTATATATAGCAAATAAAGAACTAATTTTTGAAGAGGCAAAAAATTTATTGTACCAAGAGAAGTTAGTGAACTCCGTCCGACTGATAGGAATCTCTTTATCCAATTTAAACACTAAAAAACCAAAAGAGAAGCCTTCTAAAAAGTTGCCAAAATTGGAGCAATTAAGCCTCCCTTTTTAAATCAAAGAAACCCGGAGGGTGTTGACCATCCCTTTTGATTCAATCGGCATAGCAGTTAGATTAACAATCATGTCTTCTTTTTCTACATAGCCTTTTTCATAGGCGATCTGGTTGATCTCCTCTACAGTTTTATCAGTACTGTTGAGATTGCTGTAGTAAAATGCTTTAACCCCCCAAAGTAGATTCAATTGATTTAAAATTTTTCTGTTTGATGTATAAACCAGAACATGTGCCTGAGGTCTCCAAGCAGAAATTTGATAGGCGGTATAACCGCTATTGGTCAAGGTACAAATCGCTTTTGCTTCTATATCATTAGCTAGATGTGCTGCATGATAACAAATGGATTTGGTGATGAATCTTTTGGTCCTAATAGTAGGAGGAGTGTGAGGTACTTCAATCAACTCTGAGTTCTCGACTGCGGTTAAAATACTTGACATGGTATTTATTACCTCTACAGGGTATTTTCCGACTGACGTTTCTCCCGAAAGCATGACAGCATCGGCTCCATCCATTACAGAATTGGCAACATCATTTACCTCTGCACGTGTAGGAGTCAGACTCTCTATCATGGTTTCCATCATTTGAGTAGCGATAATGATTGGGATACGTGCAGTTTTAGCAAGAAGAACTAATCTCTTCTGAATGAGAGGAACTTCTTCTGCAGGAACTTCCACCCCAAGATCACCTCTTGCTACCATAAGTCCATCACTGTAAGCTATTATTTTATCAATATTCTCGATGGCTTCAGGTTTTTCAATTTTGGAAATGATCGGAATATTTTGATCAGTATGCTTTGCCATCAACTCTTTTAAGTCGATTAAATCTTGGCTAAAACGTACAAAGGAAAGAGCTATCCAATCAATATCTTGAGTAAAAATAAATTTAGCGTCTTCAATATCTTTTTCCGTTAATGCAGGAAGAGAAATATTGGTATTGGGGAGATTAACTCCTTTATTAGATTTAAAAGGGCCACCTTGAATGACCACTGCTTCAACTTCATTCTTTTTGTTTGTGGCACTTACTTCAAAGATAAGTTTGCCGTCATCTAAAAGTATACGCTCGCCCTTGGAAACATCCTTTGGGAAGTTTTGGTAATTCATATAGGCTTTCTGAGCGTTTCCTACAAAAGGAGCATCTGTAGAAAAAACAACTCGGTCTCCCGGATTGACAACCGTTCCATCTTCAATTTTACCCACTCTTAGTTTGGGCCCTTGTAAATCACCTAAAATGGCAGTGTTAGTATTTAGTTTTTTATCAACATCTCGTATCATCTGAATACGTTCACTGACGTCATTGTAATCGGCATGAGAAAAATTGACCCTAAACACATTCACTCCAGCCAAGATCATTTCTTCTATGATGTCTTCAGAGGAGGTTGCTGGACCTAGAGTTGCAACAATTTTGGTTTTTTTGATAATGCTCATCAATCAAATATTAAGTTCAATTGGTTTTTAATTTTTTCAGAAGGCACTTCATAAGCCATCGAGACTGCCCCCCATAAATTTATTGGATTTAAAAGAAATTGTATGGTTTCTAAATGGTTTGATTTAATAAAAAAATCAACTTGTTTGTATTCAGGAAATAAAGATACTTCATTTCTCAAAGGGAGGTCAAATAATGCACTAGTATTTGCCCTATCTGGGATTTTTTCTTGGAAAAATTTATTCGAAAAAAGGGAAGTGTTTTCATCCAAAAGAGGATTTGCCCATTCAAATAAAGTAAAACGTGCCTCCTTATCATTTAGGGCAATGTCTTCTACGCGTTTAAATTGAGCATCGGTATGTTTGTTGAGATAAAAAGCAATTTGATACCCGTCTAAATTACTGTGTAAGGCGAGAAGATGATCTTGAAAATCGTCTTCTTCATAGCTTAAAAGATGAATTTTAGAGTTTGATTTCATTCAATTATTTGTTTAATTTTAAGCACTCTTACAGCGATTTTAGCAGCCTTTTCCTCTGCTTTTTTCTTCGAAGAAGCCTTAGCTTTGGCAATACACTTATTTTGAAAAATAATCTGACATGAATAATTGATTTTTGGGTCTAATCCTTGATCTTGATTGGTTTTAAATTCAATAGATTCCTTTTGTTTTTGACTCCACTCTATCAGCAATGCTTTATGGCTAAGAACTAAGCTGTCTAGGCTTTCGATATCTACATAGGGTAATATAATATTGTGGATGACGTATGCTTTGGTTTTGTTATAGCCTTTATCAATAAAAAGTGCGCCGATAAGAGATTCAAGCAGGTTGCCGTGAATGTTATCTCCAAAGGTATTGAGGTGATTTGAAATTTCTGCAATACTGTAGAGTTCCATTTCTTTTCCAATTTCGTTCAGTTTAGAGCGACTTACAATTTTAGCCCTAAGTTTGGTCAGAGAACCTTCTTTTGCTGAAGAATAATAGTTAAAGAGAAACTCTGCGATTATTGAATTGAGTATCGCATCTCCAAGATATTCTAGGCGTTCAAAATTTAAAGGATCCCCAGCAGTGGTTTTATGATTTGCAGAGCTATGGGTAAAAGCTTCTTTATAGAGTTTTTTATTTTGGGTTTTAATGTTGAGTTTTTTTCTAAGAGTTACAAAAAAACTCCCGGATTTTTCCATTCGGGAGTTTCGTATGTAATCTAAAAATTTCACAACTTTAAAAAGTTAAGGGATTTTTTTGAATACCACACAAGCGTTGTGTCCTCCAAATCCAAAAGTATTAGAAAGCGCCACATTGACGGTTCTTTTTTGGGGATGGTTGAAGGTAAAATTAATTTTCTGATCAATCCCTTCGTCCGCTGTTTGGTGGTTGATTGTGGGAGGTACTACATCGTGTTTTATTGCCATGATGGAGGCTATGGCTTCAACAGCTCCGGCTGCACCAAGCAGGTGACCTGTCATGGATTTAGTGGAGTTGATATTCATGCTGTAAGTGTGCTCTTTAAATACCGCTACGATTGCGTTTGATTCAGCAATATCACCAAGAGGAGTTGAGGTTCCATGCATGTTAATAATGTCCACATCCTCAGGTTTTAGGTTTGCATCGCGAAGGCAATTTTCCATTACTTTGACAGCGCCTAGCCCTTCTGGATGAGGAGCTGTCATATGGTGAGCATCAGCTGAAAGCCCACCTCCAGCAAGTTCAGCGTAAATGGTCGCACCACGGGCAACAGCGTGTTCGTAGGATTCCAAAATTAAGGCTCCAGATCCCTCACCAAGTACAAAACCGTCTCGGTCTTTGTCGAAAGGCCTTGAAGCTGTTTTAGGATCATCATTTCGTTTTGACAGCGCATGCATAGCGTTAAATCCTCCAATTCCTGCCTTGGTAACTGCTGCTTCAGACCCCCCAGTAATCATCACATCTGCATACCCTAACCGAATGTAATTTAAGGCATCAATCATTGCATTTGATGCTGACGCACAGGCTGATACAGTAGCAAAGTTTGGACCTCTAAAGCCGTATTTAATTGAAATTAAACCAGGAGCAATATCCGCAATCATTTTAGGAATAAAGAAAGGATTGAATCTTGGATTTTCATTTGAAGCCGCAAAATTCAGCACTTCGTTTTGGAAGGTTTCCAAACCTCCAATACCCGCTCCCCAGATTACACCGACTCTATCTTTGTCTACCTTTTCTAAAGGAAGGGCAGCATCCTCTATAGCTTCAGCAACAGAGACTAAAGCGTACTGGGCAAAACGATCGTATTTTCGAGCTTCTTTACGGTCTAAATAATCTAGTGGATCAAAGTTTTTAAGTTCACAGGCAAACTGCGTTTTGAACAATGTAGGATCAAAATAAGTTATTGGAGTTGCACCACTTGTACCGGATAGTAAGCCCTCCCAGTATGCTGAGAGGGTATTTCCAATTGGTGTAAGGGCTCCCAATCCGGTAACTACTACACGTCTTGGTTCCATATGTCTTAATTAGTCAGCTTGTTCAATAAATTGAATTGCTTGGCCTACCGTTGCAATATTTTCAGCTTGGTCATCTGGAATTTGAATATCAAATTCTTTTTCAAATTCCATGATTAACTCCACGGTATCCAGTGAGTCTGCTCCTAAGTCATTTGTAAAACTTGCTTCTGCAACTACTTCGTTTTCGTCAACACCTAGTTTATCAACTATGATGGCTTTTACTCTTGAGGAAATATCTGACATGATTTAGTTTAGTTAAATTATCTCCAGCAAAAATATAAAACTTTGCATGATTACACTAAATAGGACTTGAATATTCAACTCAAATTTTATTTGCACACGAAAAGTAGCATTGTAATGTGTTATATTTACTGGATATTAACCCAATATTGATGAATAAAAGAATAATCTTATTAGCTTCAGGAAATGGATCTAATGTAGAGGAAATTTGTCGCTTTTTTGAACAAGATGCTACTGTGACTGTAAGTGCAGTTTTGACAAATAAAGCTTCAGCTGGGGTGATCAAACGGGTTAATCAGTTCGGTTTAGAAGCTGTGGTATTTGATAAAACCAGCTTTACCAACGGAGCGTTGCTCAAAAAGGTAGAAAAAATCAAACCAGACCTAATAATTTTAGCAGGTTTTTTGTGGAAAATAGGGGAAGACTGGGTAAAGGCTTTTCCAGAAAAAATCGTCAATATTCATCCTGCATTATTGCCCAAATACGGTGGAAAAGGAATGTATGGAAGCCACATTCACAAAGCGGTAAAGGCAAATGGCGAGCGAGAAACAGGGATTACCATCCATTTCGTAAATGAGGCTTACGATAAAGGGGCGACTATTTTTCAAGCAAAAGTTTCAATCTCCAATCAAGATACCGAAGACGAAATTGCAGCCAAGGTTCACCAATTGGAGCATCGTCACTTTCCTTTAGTCATTGAGCAATTATTAAAGACTACGGCTAAATGAATTCAAGATCAGTTTATCTCTACACAGACGGATCTTCTCTTGGAAATCCGGGACCTGGAGGCTATGGAATTATACTTGAATGGGCAGGAATGCCTTATGTCAAAGAATTTTCTAAGGGTTTTATTAGAACTACAAATAATAGAATGGAGCTTTTGGCGGTAATAGAAGGTTTAGAAATGCTAAAAAAAGCTCCTTTAGAGATCGTGGTTTATTCCGATTCAAAATACGTAGTTGATGCGGTAGAAAAAAAGTGGGTTTTTAATTGGGAGAAAAAAAACTTTAAGGACAAGAAAA
>JAYPMN010000003.1:0-19636 GCA_038129925.1 Flavobacteriaceae bacterium | reverse complement strand
GTTTCTAATAAGGTGTTGCAAATTTAATAAAAAAAATTAGTCTAGCTTTCCTTCGAGTTGGAGGATAAAAGTATATTGCTTAACAACATCTTTTAACGCATCGAAACGACCCGAAGCCCCACTATGTCCAGCCTCCATATTAGTATCTAAAAACAAGACATTAGAATCTGTTTTAAGGTCTCTTAATTTGGCAACCCATTTTGCTGGCTCCCAATATTGAACCTGAGAGTCGTGATATCCTGCAGTAACAAGCATATTTGGATAGCCTTTTGCCCTAACTTGGTCGTAAGGAGAATAAGACAACATATAGTTGTAATAGTCTTTTTCGTTAGGATTACCCCATTCATCATATTCTCCAGTGGTTAGCGGTATGCTGTCATCCAACATTGTAGTCACCACATCTACAAAGGGAACTGCGGCTATCACACTTCGGTACAATTCAGCAGCCTCGTTGACGACTACCCCCATCAATAACCCACCTGCTGAGCCTCCTATGGCATGTAAATGTGAGGCGCTGGTCATTTTAGAGTCTATTAAAAATTTTGAGGCGTCGATAAAGTCGTAGAACGTATTTTTCTTTTTAAATAATTTTCCGTTTTCATACCATTGTCTCCCCAAATACTCTCCTCCTCTTATATGTGCAATTCCAAATACGAATCCTCTGTCGAGTAAACTCAATCGACTACTTGAAAAACCAGGGTCCATAGTCGCCCCATAAGATCCGTAGGCATAAAGATAAAAGGGAGTATCCTCACTAAGCTCGGTATCTTTGTGGTGTACCATAGAGATTGGAACTTTTACCCCATCTCTTGCAGTAGCCCAAACCCTTGCTTCAACATAGTTTGCAGGGTCAAAATCGCTGTCTATAACCTCTTGCTGTTTTAACAACTCACGTTCTTGGGTTTCCATATCAAATTCGTATATACTTCTCGGTGTACGTAAAGAGGTATATCCAAAGCGAAACTTGCTGGTATCAAAACTTGGATTGTACGCACCGTATATACTGTAAGTTTCTCCATCAACGGGCAAGAAATAATCAACATTACCTTCCCAATTCTGAATTCGAATGGAAGTCAAACCGTTTTCACGTTGGGTAACCACAAAATAATCTTTAAAAATTTCAAAGTCTTCAAGTAAAACGTCTTCACGGTGTGGGATAATGTCTTCCCAGTTTTCGAGTTTAGAGTTTTCTATGGAGACTTTTGAAATTTTATAGTTTTTGGCTTCATTGTGGTTGTTTAAAATATAAAAGCTATCTTTATATTGGGCAGCACTGTATTCTAACCCTCTTGTTCTGGGCTGTATCACTTTAAAATCATTCATAGGATTGTTGGCGTCTAAAAAATGCTGCTCAGAGGTGAGTGTACTGTATGAACTGATGATGATATACTCATTGGATTTGGTTTCTCTTACCCCTACTGAAAAGGTTTCATCATCTTCGTGGAATATCAACTCATCGTTGGCATTGGGTTCAGCTATATCATGTCGATAGATCCATTCAGATCTCAGGGTCTCAATATTTTTTTTAGTGTAAAAAAAATGTTGATTGTCCAATGCCCAAGCTGAGCCTCCTGTGGTATTTTTGATTTTCGTATCCAACAATTCTCCACTAATTAAATCCTTGACATATAATGTGTATTTCCGCCTCGATTCCGTATCAACTCCGTAAATTACTTTAGAATTATCTGGGCTAACGTTTAATCCAACTAAACGGAAGTAGTCGTGACCCTCGGCCATTTTATTACAATCGAAAAGGACTTCCTCTTTCGCGCTTAATGAGTCTTTTTTTCGTGTATAAATAGGATATTGCTTCCCCTTTTCATAACGGGTGATATACCAATACTCGTTGTAAAAATAGGGCACTGAATTATCGTCTTCTTTGATTCTTCCTTTCAGTTCCTCAAACAGATCTTCTCGAAACGATTCCGTATCCTGAGTCATTTTTTGATAATAATCGTTTTCTCTTTCGAGATAGTCAATTACCTCAGGGTTTTCCCGTTCGCGCAGCCAATAGTAAGGATCAATCCGAATATCGTCATGCTTTTTTAGTTGAAAGGGTGATTTCTCAGCCAAAGGTGGCTGAAGGTTTGTATCAAAGTTCATAGGTACATTTTTTTTACATGCAGATATGGATGCTGCAAAAATCAGCAATAAGAACAATTTGGACGTGTTCATTTTAATTCAATTGGGTTAAAGTTGTTAACACATAATCGTGCTGGGCATCGGTGTAATCGCGGTGGGTTACCATTCGTAATTTCCCTTTTCCAAGGCTGATAAAAAGAATTCCTTTTTCTTTCATTTTATAAATGAATTCACTTTCTTTTTGGTCAGAATTTAAGGAGAAAATTACAATATTTGTTTCAACTGGAGCAACCGATTGTACAATTTTTGAAGCCTTCAATGCATCTGAAAGCGCTTTTGCTTTTTTGTGATCCTCTTTAAGGTCAGTCCGATGATGATGTAAGGCATAAGTAGCCGCAGCAGCTAAATAACCTGCTTGACGCATACCGCCTCCAAAAACTTTACGAACCCTCAAGGCTTCCTCTATCGCTTCCTTAGAACCAACCAAAACAGAACCTACTGGACATCCCAATCCCTTGCTAAAACAAAGGGAAATGGTATCAAATACAGTTCCGTAGTCTGTGGGGCTTTCAGAAGTTACTTCAAGGGCATTCCACAATCGTGCACCATCCAAGTGTAAAGCCAATTTATGCTGATCACAAAGGGCTTTAATTTTTTTGATTTCAGCAAAATCATATACCGCTCCCCCCCCTTTATTTGTTGTATTCTCTAAACTTACCAAGGCTGTTTTTGGGCTGTGGTAAAAATCAGGAGCATTGATGGCCTCTCCAATCAGCTCTGCAGAAATCCTACCCCGATCACCCTGCAATAACCGACATGAAACTCCGGAGTTAAAACTGACACCACCGCCTTCGTAGTGATAGATATGGGAATAGTGATCGCAAATCAATTGTTGCCCAGGTTGAGTATGTATTTTAATAGCTGTTTGATTGGTCATGGTCCCAGAAGGAAAAAACAGGGCTGCTTCTTTTCCAAAAAGACTTGCTACTTCCTCTTCTAAAGCATTGACCGAAGGGTCTTCTTTAAAAACGTCATCACCCACTACTGCTGAAAGCATGGCTTCTAGCATGCCCTTTGAGGGCTTAGTAACCGTATCACTAATTAAATTGACTTCCATAAGGTTATTCATCACAAGAAAACGAACCGATAGGAGAACCGTCTGGTAAACGTTTGGATACTGGTGGAACAAAGTCTTCCGGATCATCAAAATAATTATCGATTTCCATACGGTAAACTTCTCCAAACCTCACATTGTCTTGTCCTGCTAACCATTGATCTAAACTTACCAATTGCTCATGTACCAATGCTTTGACTATGGCACTGGCATTAGGGTGCTGCCCCAAATGCATCATTTGTTTAAGCAAATTGGCTTTAACGATATCATTTAATTGTTGTTCGTGGGGTTCTCGATATCTTACCTTAAACAAGGTAGTGGTCAAGTCATTTAAAGTTTCATTTAATCCTAACTGATTGGTGTCAAAACCATATTGGGTAACCAAACGATTAGCACGTTCTGGATTGAGTAAGATTCCTAATAAAGCATTGCTCAAGCTGTTTGCCACTCCTAAATAATCAAATGCTACCCCACTTTGGGAAAGAAAGTTTTCTCTCGTCCTTGGGTTGGAAAAGGACCTGGGAGGTATCAATGACCTCAAATGCTTGGGTATTTTTAAAGCTTCTGGAGCTAAAGTGCTGACAAATGCTTTTAGCGCATTGCGCTGAGTTGTTGCGTCAACTGTTTTCGTATTGTATATAACTGGGCCTTTAACCCCATAATCGTAATCTACTCCGCCGATCAGTTTAACCACTGCCTCTACTTGATAACGGTGTAAGAGATACATGGGTACAATACGGTCTTCCAAGGTGCTGTAAGGCTCTCCCTTTCTCAGATGATCCAAAGACAAGTGTCGCAAAGCCAAAGTGCGTATTTGCATTAATTTACTCAGTTCTTCATAAGCAGAACTGCCGTTGTCCCATAAATGAGCCAAAGGATGAGCACCTCCTATGGGTCGTGCATCCCGATCGCTGATAAAACTATGGCCCTCACGAGTGCTGTTTTCCAACAACTGATTCAGTGCCTCCGTTTCATTTGTTCCTTCTGGAAAGTCACTGTAAGCATAGGCAACACTGATTTTATCCCAAGAACCAATTCCTGATTCATAAGCTTCTGAATAATCAATCTTACCATCCTTAATGTTGAGATAAGGGTGTGGATAATCCATGACCGAAGACCGCTCCTTGGCACTGGCTGCAAAATTATGTGCAAAACCTAAAGTATGTCCTATTTCGTGGGCAGAGAGTTGACGAATACGTGCGAGTGCTAACTCCAAAGCTTGATCGCTTTTATCGTTACCGTCTTCGAAAGGAGCCTCTATTAAGCCCAGGGCAATCATAAAATCTTGACGTATACGAAGGCTTCCCAAACTAACATGGCCTTTGATTATTTCTCCTGTTCTAGGATCCGCTACACTGGATCCGTAACTCCATCCTCGAGTCGAACGATGAATCCATTGAATGACATTATAACGCACGTCTAATGGATCTGCATCATCAGGAAGTATTTTAACTTGAAATGCATTTTTAAATCCAATACTTTCAAAGGCTTGATTCCACCATACACCCCCTTCTAAAAGGGCAGAGCGAACGGGTTCCGGAGTTCCGTTGTCTAAATAATAAATGATAGGCTCTACAGCCTCAGAAACTGCTGCTGCAGGGTCTTTCTTTTCCAGTCGATGGCGATAGATCACTTGTTTTTTTGTAGAAGTACTGACTGGAGTAGTGTAATCGTAATAGGTCAATGCATTGACTCCCGCACGAGGATCAAAAGCTCGTGAGCTATAATCCCTATCCGGAAGCGCAACAAAAGAATGGTGTTGATGAACGGTTACCGCATCGGGTGTGGGTGTCACAGAACGCAGCATATTGCCTGTACTTTCACCCGTAAAAGTCAGCATCATATCCAGCTCAATATTTTTAGGAAAGGCTCTGGTTCGATCGAGATAAACCGTAGAGCGGCTTTTGTCTATTTTATAAGCCCCCTCCTTAAGTTGTTTTAGGCGTTTGGAAACTCCATGAGTATCCTGAAGTAAAAAAGGAGTCAAATCGATTATATAAGCGCCTTCTAAAATTTCTACTATAGGAAATCCAAATAAAACGGATTTGGCAAATGCCTCCTTGATGGATCTCTGTTCTAAGAGGTTGTCTGAAGTGGAACGATAACGCAAATTCGGTTGAATGAGTAAAAGTTTATCGCCCGCTTTGGAAAAATACACTATACGTTCATTACCCAATTGCCCACGGTCTAGACCAATATCGTTATTCCCTATCCCTTGACTTAAACTATTGACATATAAAAATTGCTGTTCGCTTTTAGGAACTTTTAGGTAAACTTTGTCACTTGAATCGTGATAGTAAAAATCAAAAAAGCCCTTATAGGAAGTTGATTGCTCGGTAATGGAGATTTTTTGTTTTAGGTTATTTTTACCCTTTTTGGATTGAGCCTTAGCGCTAAAAATAACAATCATCAAAACCAATACCAGACTGTAAAATCTGTTCATAGTACCCAGTGTTAGTTGAACTAAAACTAGTAAAAACTTTTAAGACCTTTTGGGTTAGGCGTTTAAACTTATTAACGAGAGTATAACAAGAATTTATTCACAACGATAAACGAATGAATATTTGTCATAATAGGGTTTGAGTTCCATTTTATTGTAAGCTAGTATATACCATCAAAAGCGGTTGCTAAGCCAAGGGTTTATTTTTTCTCCTCATTGTATATACAGAGCCAAAAGATGCCTGCATCAAAAAGATTAAGGGACTCAATTTGCTACTCATAAAAAGTCAGAGATTCACACAAAGCTCTTGCCTCTTCCTCAGTATTTGCATTGGCGTAAAAAACAAAATCTTCATTGTTTTTTTCAGTTTGAGTACCTTCAATATCAAAATATACATTTTCAATTTTTCCAGCATTCCATAATTTCATTATTTCATCGGTCTATTTTTTTAAAAAAGCTTCCATAGGCTTTTTTTCAGTTTTCCAATGTTTTTTCTTCATTAGAGTGTTGTTATTTTTTGGAGTTCTGCCTACAGCCGGATAAGATTAAGCAAAGGGTTAGTACATAAGTTAATTTTGTAAACATTTGGTTTGGGTTGTAGGTTAGATACATCGAAGATTAATAAAAATATTTAAATCAGTTGTTCATTTTATTTTTTCATTTTATTTCAGTACTACAAGACTAATATTCTACTATTTTTGTGGAAATAATACGAATGATAAGCAACGAGCAGTATAAAAATTTAATGGAACGCCTGGGTGCCTTAAGGCGGTATCTTTGACATTGATACAAAGCAGATCGAAATCCAAAACCAAGAAGAGAAAACCCTTGCCCCCAACTTTTGGGATGACCCAAAAAAAGCCGAATTGCACATGAAGCAAATGCGGAGTCTAAAAAAATGGGTAACTGACTTCGAATTTATCAAGCAAGGAACTGACGATCTAGAAGTTTTAATGGAGTTTGAAAAAAGTGGGGATGCCGATACTGAAGAGGTAATAGCGCATTATCAAAGTCTATTGACTCGTCTAGAGGATATAGAATTTCGTAACATGCTTTCTGAAGAAGGCGACGACCTCAGTGCTGTACTACAAATAACAGCTGGTGCCGGAGGTACAGAAAGTTGCGATTGGGCTGCCATGCTAATGCGAATGTATTTAATGTGGGGAGAAAAACAAGGATTTAAAATCAAAGAACTCAACCATCAAGCCGGAGACGTAGCTGGCATCAAAACCATAACCCTAGAAATTGAAGGAAATTATGCATTTGGTTGGCTGAAAGGAGAAAATGGAGTCCATCGACTAGTACGTATTTCACCTTTTGATAGTAATGCAAAACGACACACATCCTTTGCTTCTGTATATGTTTATCCATTAGTTGATGAAAGTATTGAAATCGAAATCAACCCTGCAGATTTTACATGGGAAACCATGCGTGCCAGTGGTGCTGGTGGTCAAAACGTCAACAAAGTAGAGACGGCTGTTCGACTTCGACACCATCCTACGGGAATCATCATTGAAAATTCAGAGACTCGTTCACAACTTGAAAACAAAAATAAAGCCATGCAATTGCTACGTTCTCAGCTGTACGAGATCGAATTGCAGAAAAAAATGGCTGCTCGTGACGCAATAGAAGCTTCAAAAAAGAAAATAGAATGGGGATCACAAATCAGAAATTATGTGATGCATCCGTATAAATTAGTAAAAGATGTACGCTCCCAGCACGAAATGACCGATGTAGACGCAGTAATGAACGGCCAAATCGATCCTTTTTTAAAAGCCTATTTAATGGCTGTAGGGCAGGGAGAAACAAAAAAAGAATTATAATATTACAACTAATGAAAACAATAAAAAATATCATATTCGATCTGGGAGGGGTACTGATTGATTGGAATCCAGAATATGTTTTTCTGGATGTTTTTGATGGGGATCGAAAAAAAATGCAATGGTTTTTTGATGAAGTTTGCACCTTTGATTGGAATGAAAATCAAGATGCGGGCTATCCCCTAGCTCAAGCAACGGCTGATCGCATTAAATTATTTCCTGAATATGAAGAGTGGATCAAAATGTTTTACGGACGTTGGGAAGAAATGTTGGGTGGACCCATAGAAGACACTGTCGCCCTTCTAAAGAAATTTGTAGACCATCCTGATTACAGAGTTGTAGCACTTACAAATTGGAGTGCAGAAACTTTTCCTATTGCCTTGCAAAAGTTTGAGTTTTTACACTGGTTTGAAGGCATCGTGGTATCGGGTACCGAAAAAATACGTAAACCTTTTGCGGATATTTATAAAATTACCTTAGATCGCTATTGTTTAGACCCCAAGGTTTCTCTTTTTATAGACGATAACAAACGCAATATCGAAGCGGCTCAGGCCCTGGAAATACAAACCATTCACTTTGAAAACCCTCTACAGTTAGCATCGGACATCAGCAGTCTGGGAATTAACTTGTAAAGTATATTGAGAGCTTTGACGTTAAGTATCTGTACCGTAAGACCGAAGGAGGTTGATAAACTTCATCGGCTATCAATTCAAACTTTTAAAGAGACCTTTGAAACACAAAATACGGTTGAGGATATGGAATCCTACATTGAGAAACAACTCAATCTAGAACAACTCACTACCCAACTACAAAACCAAGACAGTTTCTTTTATTTTGCTCATTTGGATAAGGAAATCGTAGGGTATTTAAAATTAAACTTTAATAAAGCGCAAAAGGAAAGTGTTTTGGAGGGGAAAGCCTTTGAAATAGAACGCTTTTATATTCTAAAAATACATCAAGGGAAAGGGCTTGGCAGTCAACTTTTTAACAAGGCTATTGAAATTGGAAAGGATAAGGGCTACAAACAGCTCTGGCTAGGGGTCTGGGAATATAATATTAGAGCCTTGAAGTTTTATGCCGAAAAAGGACTTACTGCTTTTGGTGCTCACGTGTTTCAGTTGGGTCAGGATGCACAGACCGATATTTTGATGCAGCTAAAATTTTAAACTAAAAGGGTGCATCTTCGTCACTGTCTATTTCACCTCCAAAGACGTCATCTGGCTCTTGTAAGCTGCTATTGGGTATTGCAATTTCGCTTGGATTCATTTTAGACTGAAACTCAAAGGGAGAATCGAAATTGTCTAAATCTTCGAACTTACCTAAATGTCCGATAAACTTTAATCGAATATTATCCAAACCACCGTTTCGGTGCTTGGCAACGATAAACTCTGCTTGACCTTGTGAAGGGGTGCGTTCGTCATCATCCCACTCGTCTATATTGTAATATTCGGGTCGGTAGATAAAGGAAACGATATCGGCATCCTGTTCAATAGCTCCTGATTCACGTAAGTCAGAAAGCATGGGTCTTTTGGTTCCTCCTCGAGTTTCAACTGCTCTTGAAAGCTGTGAAAGTGCAATTACGGGGATGTCTAATTCTTTGGCCAAGGCTTTTAAATTTCGAGAGATCATGGAAATCTCCTGTTCCCTGTTACCCGATTTATTGGATGTACCGGCAGTCATCAATTGGAGATAATCCACCACAATCAATTTGATCCCATGTTGAGATGCTAAACGACGGGCTTTAGCTCTTAAATCAAAAATGGATAAGGAAGGGGTATCGTCAATAAATAAAGGGGCTTTTTCTAAGTCGGTAACTTTTACATTGAGCTGCTGCCATTCATGATCCGCTAATTTGCCTGTACGTAATTTTTCAGATGAAAGACCAGTTTCAGAAGAGATCAACCTAGTAATCAACTGTATGGACGACATCTCCAAAGAGAAAAAAGCAACTGGAATTTGTTTGGTTACAGCGATATTTCTCGCCATAGAAAGGGTCAGTGCGGTTTTACCCATACCAGGGCGCGCAGCGATGATAATCAAGTCACTGGGTTGCCATCCAGAGGTAAGTTTATCGAGTTTTTCAAAGCCAGTACTCACCCCACTTAGTCCGTCCTGTTTCGAAATTTCTTCAATCTTCTTTTTGGCTTCTAACACTAAGTTTTGTGCTGATTCAGATGATTTTTTAATATTACCTTGAGTTACATCGTATAACTTAGATTCCGCTTCATCCAATAGGTCAAACACATCCGTGGATTCCTTATAGGCACTTTCAATAATTTCATTTGAAATTTTGATCAAACTACGCTGAATGAACTTTTGTAATATGATGCGTGCATGGAATTCAATATGAGCCGAAGAAGATACTCGCTGAGAGAGCTGAACAAGATAAAACTCCCCTCCTATACTTTCTAATTTCCCTTTTTTTCTAAGTTCAGAGGAAACTGTCAAAAGATCAATGGGTTGAGAGTCTTGAAAAAGTTGAAAGATAGCCTCAAAAATTGTTTGATGGGTGGTCTTGTAAAAAGCTTCGGGTTGAATTAAATCAATTACTTCGTCTACGCCCTTCTTGTCGATAAGCATAGCACCCAAAACAGCCTCCTCAAGCTCCAAAGCTTGCGGAGGTATCTTTCCTTGTTGGAGGTTGATTACCGTAGGATTAGATGTTTTAACAAACTCTCTAGGCTGCTTTTTTTCCATGGTTCTAAATTACATGCTTTACCGAAATAGGCAAGTAATTCAACAATTAGAGTGTCCTCTAACTATAAAGAGAAGTGTGTTTATAAGTACAATAAAAATGTTAACAACTTAAAAAAACATTACCCTTCATAATTTCCCATTGCGATGAATTTATCACGGCGTTGTTCAATTCTTTTTTCAGGTTCAATTTTGTTTAATTTTTTAAAGGTTGAGAGTAACTCTTTACGAACCGTATTAAATATTTCTTCTCGATCGTAATGTGCCCCTCCAAGCGGCTCTTTGATGATTTTATCAATCAATTTATGTTTTAGCATGTCTTTAGATGTCAATTTTAGAGCTTCTGCTGCAATTTCTTTGTGTTCCCAGCTTCGCCATAAAATAGACGAGCAAGACTCAGGGGAAATCACAGAATACCATGTATTTTCCAACATAAAGATTTGATCTCCTACACCGATTCCCAAGGCGCCTCCAGAAGCACCCTCGCCAATAATAACAACAATAATTGGCACAGAAATTGACATCATCTCCAATATGTTTCTTGCTATAGCTTCTCCTTGACCTCGCTCTTCAGCTTCTAGTCCAGGAAAGGCTCCAGGAGTATCGATAAAGGTAACAATGGGAATACTGAACTTATCTGCTGACTTCATCAAACGCAATGCTTTGCGATACCCTTCTGGATTTGCCATACCAAAGTTTCGATATTGTCTGGTTTTTGTATTGTAGCCTTTTTGAGTTCCAACAAACATAAAGGACTGATCTTCAATTTTTCCAAGTCCGCCAATCATGGCTTTATCATCCAATACATTTCGATCTCCATGAAGCTCTAGAAAAGAATCACCACAAAGTGCTTTGATGTAATCTAAGGTAAAAGGCCTAGAGGGGTGCCTAGATAGCTGGACACGTTGCCAAGCAGTTAGGTTGCCATAGATTTCCTTTTTTGTTTCTTTTAATTTTTTTTGAATCTGCTCACAGGTCTCCGTCACGTCTACATTACTCTCGTCCCCGATTAGCTTGCATTTGTCGAGTTGATCGTTTAATTCCTTAATTGGCAATTCAAAATCTAGGTATTCCATAAGCAAAATATTAAAACAAAAATATAAATTCTTTAGAATTGGTTTCTAACTATCCAATTTGTTTTTGACGTTTATAAATACCGTTCAACAAAATGGCTACAAGCACAATGACAAATCCGAGATAAAACCTAAAACTCATCAGCTCTTCATCTCTCCATATGGCAAGCGAAAGTAGAATTCCATATACGGGTTCTAAATTGATGATGAGCATGACGGTAAATGGAGAAAGATGCTGCATCACCTTAATTGAAATATTAAACGCATATGAAGTGCATACCCAAGCAATCAAGCTTATCCACAACCAGTCCAATTGGTGCAATGCAAAAGCTTCAAAAGTATAGTTTCCTGAAAAAATTACACAGACTATTCCAAAAATAGCTCCTACTGATAATTCGTAAAAAGAAAGAGTAATGGCCCTTCCCCTTTTGACCAGTTGAGTATTTAATATGGTAAAAACAGAAGACAGAAAAGCGGAAAGTAAAGCGATACTGATTCCGTAGAGATATTCATACTCCGCTTGAAATATCATACCTACACCTACCGCAATAAGTCCACCAAATAGCAATTCATAGCCCAAAATCTTACGCTTGTTGATCAGAGGTTCTATCATGGCAGTAATAAAAGCACCAGTAGCCATCATACTCAAGGTCAGTGAAACTCCTGCCACCTTAATCGCGTGAAAAAAGGTAACCCAATGCACCCCGATAATGAGCCCGCCAAGGGAAACTTTAACCCATAAGATTTTCTCTAGTTTAAAATAAGTGGGGTGTTTAATTGCAAAATAAACAGCCAGACCCAAACTGGCAAGTGTCATACGGTAAACGACTAATGGAATGGCATCTAATGAACATAGAGCGCCCATAATGGAGGAAAATCCAAAAATAAAAACTATCAAATGATAGTGCATAAGACTTTTGGTCCTAACGTCTAGCATGGCGTAGTAAAAAGAAGGCAAGTATTCCAAAAATAGCTAGCGGTAGCCAAGCAGCTAAAGAGGGAGGAAAAGTTGACTTACTAACTAAAACTCCAAAAATCTTGTCAAAGAAGATAAAAAGAAAACCAAGAGAGATTCCAAAAGCAAGATTGACTCCCATGCCTCCTCTTCGCTTAAAGGAAGCAACCGCTACAGCAATTAAAGTCAAAATAAATGCTGATACTGGGATACTCCATCGTTTGTGTCGAACTAATAAATGGTTATTAATTAAATTGGAGCCACGCTCTTTTTCATCTTCAATAAATTGATTTAATTCACCGTAAGTCAAGGTCTCCGCAATATAGTTTACAGGTGCTAAATCATTGATTTCAAAATCAAAAAGAGTGTCTTTTCTCGAGATTTTTTCATAACGTTCCTGATCACCCTTAAAAATGCGCTTGCTGTAATTCGATAATCGAAATAATGAATCCCTGTCAATCCAACGGATTCGATCTGCGTGTATTTTAAATTCCATACGGTTTCCATCAAAATGTTCTAGAGTAAAATTGGTTGCTCGTTTACGGACGGGATCGTAACTATTGACATAAATAAACTCATCATCATTAATCTGCATATAAACCTGATTCGTTTTTCTCGCCTCTTTTTTGACTAAATACTTATATCGAAAGTCATTAAACCCTAGATTGGATTTGGGCACTATATACATGCCTGCAAAAAAAGCAAAAACAGCGATAAAACTTGCAGCAACTAAAAAGGGCTTAAGGTAACGGAAAAACGAAATCCCAGAACTAAGTATAGCAATTACTTCCGTATTGTTTGCTAGTTTTGATGTAAACCAAATCACGGATAAAAACAGGAAAATAGGAAAGAGCAGATTGGCAAAATACCAAGTGAAGTCTATGTAGTATTCCATAATACTAGTTAACGGAACTTCTTTCTCCTTAAACTTGTCAATTTTTTCTGCTACATCAACCATTATTCCTATGGGAATAAAAAGTAATATCATTACTAAAAAAGTTCCGATATAGCGTTTGATAATGTAAAAATCGATCAGCTTCATACTACAATCTAGGTTCCATTTGACGTATCATTTTGGCTTTCCAAGTAGAAAATGTTCCCGCTAATATATGTTTTCTCGCCTCACGTACCAACCAAAGATAAAAACTGAGGTTATGTAAAGTTGCTATTTGTTTTCCTAGCATTTCATTGACCGTAAACAGATGTCTTACATAGGCTTTGGTATAATCTAAATCGGCAAAGCAATAGCCAGCAGGATCAATGGGAGAAAAATCGTTTTCCCACTTTTTATTCTTAATATTAATCGTGCCTTCAGCTGTAAATAACATGCCATTTCTAGCATTACGACTGGGCAGAACACAGTCGAACATATCGACACCAAGAGCAATGTTTTCTAAAAGATTAATAGGGGTTCCCACTCCCATCAAATAGCGAGGTTTATCTTTAGGTAATACCGCACAGACTTCATCAGTCATGGCGTACATTTCCTCTGCGGGCTCTCCTACCGAAAGTCCTCCTATCGCATTTGCAGGAGCTTCCATAGATGCGATAAAATGAGCGGATTCTTTTCTTAAATCTTTATATACACTCCCTTGTACTATGGGAAATAAAGTCTGCACATAATCGTAAAGTTGAGGTAGTGCTTTATCCGCTTCAAAACATCTTTTAAGCCAGCGGTGCGTTCGTTCCATTGAACTTTTGGCATAATTATACTCACAAGGGTAAGGTGTGCACTCATCAAAAGCCATAATAATATCAGCACCTATGGAACGTTGAATTTCTATTGCTCGCTCAGGGGTAAAAAAGTGATACGATCCATCTATATGTGATTTAAATTTGACCCCTTCCTCTTTTATTTTTCTATTTGCTGAAAGAGAATAAACTTGATACCCACCAGAATCTGTGAGTATGGGCTTGTCCCAACCCATAAACTTATGTAACCCCCCTGCCTGGCGGAGCAGCTCAGTGCCTGGGCGTAGATACAAATGATAGGTGTTTCCTAAAATGATATCGGGCTTGATTTCGCTTCTTAGTTCGCGCTGATGAACTCCTTTTACTGTAGCTGAAGTACCCACTGGCATAAAAATAGGAGTCTCTACTTTACCATGATCTGTGGTAAGGACACCCGCTCTTGCTTTGGAGTTTTTAACGGTACTATTGAGTTCAAATTTCATTGAGATCAAATATACTATTCTGAAAGAATAATTAAGGCTGTTTTAAATTGTTAATTAACTTCTAATAATTCCCTTTTGATAAGGTGATTAGAAAGGTTACTTTTACAAGAAATATTAATTAATGACAGATATTAATTACCTAGAGGATACTACCCTTCAAATTCGCAGGGATATTCTGCGAATGGTCCACAAAGTAAACTCAGGGCACCCTGGTGGCTCCTTAGGTTGTGCTGAATTTTTTGTAGCCCTTTATTTTGAAATCATGGAGCAGGATACTGATTTCGATATGGATGGAAAAAATGAAGATTTATTTTTCTTATCTAACGGACATATTTCCCCCGTTTTTTACAGCACTCTTGCTCGGAGGGGTTATTTTCCTGTTGAAGAATTAAATACCTTTAGGTTGATTGATTCGCGACTCCAAGGTCATCCTACCACACACGAAGGTCTTCCAGGAGTTCGTATTGCCACTGGTTCTTTAGGACAAGGCTTATCGGTAGCCATTGGTGCAGCGCTTTCAAAAAAATTAAACAAAGATCCCAAAACTGTGTACGCCCTTATGGGAGATGGTGAACTTCAAGAGGGCCAGAATTGGGAAGCTTTAATGTACGCAGCTGGAAAAGGAGTTGATAATTTAGTCGCAACAGTTGATTTAAATGGTAAGCAAATTGACGGAACTACAGAAGAAGTTCTCAGTTTAGGAGATGTTCGTAAAAAGTTTGAAGCTTTTGGCTGGGATGTAATAGAGCTAGCTGAAGGGAATTCATTAAAACATATTATAGCTTCTCTCAAGGATGCGAAAAGTAAGTTAGGAAAGCAAAAACCTGTAGCCATATTGATGCAAACAGAAATGGGTAATGGAGTGAGTTTTATGATGCATACCCATGCGTGGCATGGAAAGGCACCCAATGACGAACAACTGGCCACTGCTTTATCTGAAAACAAAGAAACATTAGGAGACTACTAAAATATTAAAATGACAGCATATATCAATCAAGGAAGTAATGACACCCGATCGGGTTTTGGAGATGGTTTAACAGAACTAGGACGAACCAATCCAGACGTAGTCGCCCTATGTGCAGACCTAATTGGGTCCTTAAAGATGCAAACATTTATTGATGAAAATCCTGAACGTTTCTTTCAAATCGGTATTGCAGAAGCCAATATGATGGGTATCGCTGCCGGATTGACCATAGGGGGTAAGATTCCTTTTACTGGAACCTTTGCCAACTTTTCTACTGGAAGGGTATACGATCAAATCCGACAGTCGATAGCTTACTCGGGTAAAAATGTAAAGATATGTGCTTCTCATGCTGGAGTTACTCTAGGTGAAGACGGCGCAACCCATCAAATTTTGGAGGATATTGGTTTGATGAAAATGCTTCCTGGCATGACAGTTATAAACCCTTGTGATTACAATCAGACGAAAGCTGCTACTATAGCTATAGCAGACTTTGAAGGCCCCGTTTATTTAAGGTTTGGCAGGCCAAAAGTCCCAAACTTTACAACTCTAGATCTCGGTTTTGAAATTGGCAAGGGGATTATGCTTCAAGAAGGCACTGATGTAACTATAGTTGCTACTGGACATTTGGTTTGGGAGGCTTTAGAAGCTGCTAAAGAATTGAACTCAGAAGGAATAAAGGCAGAAGTGATTAATATTCATACTATCAAGCCTTTGGATGCAGAAATAATTCTAAACTCTGTCCAAAAAACAGGCTGTATAGTAACAGCAGAAGAACACAACTACCTTGGCGGTATGGGAGAAAGTATTGCTGGCATGCTGTCGAGAAACCACCCTAGCCCTCTAGAATTTGTAGCAACTCAAGATTGCTTTGGAGAGTCTGGTACACCGGCACAACTGATGCAAAAATACGGAATGAATAAGAGTGCCATAATTCGAAAGGCAAGACACGTTATGAAGCGTAAATAAAAGTCTGTTTTTAGTCGGCGTCTAAATAATCTGGGGTTCCGTCTTCATCTGTATCGTCTGGTACTCCATCACCATCGTTGTCAAATTCGTCAGCTGATGGTATACCATCACCGTCATGGTCGGTTTGATTAACTCCATACAAATCAATTTTAAATATGAGTGGAGCATATGCCGGTACAGCACCTGCAGTCCTACTAAAATATCCAAGACCAGATGGGAAAAATAATGCGCCTTGCCCATAGCCGAAAAAATCAACAGTGTTGTCATCATTAACCCTAAAATCTCCTGATCTAATTTTGTGTGCACCTTCTCTAAAACCACGCACGACTGAAGTTAAATCAAACCATACTGGTGTGCTCGATGAATCAAAAACATTTTTATCTAAGAGCAATCCTTCATAAGAAAGATAGGTTGAGTCTACTGTCGCTGGACTTATTCCCGTTCCTTCACGTGCAATTAAATAGTATAGATTGTGATCGATAAAACTCCCATCTGCTGTTATTACACTGATGACTTCTTTTCTTACTTGATTAATCAGAGGGGTTTTTGAGGCATTTTCGTTTTGCAGAGTATCAAATACTATACCTCCATCGTAATCCGGATCAGAAAAGTCCTCGTAATTGTAAAAATGTGAGGATAGAAAGTCTTCTATGCTCTGATCGTCTGCAATGGATTGTTCTTGAACATCACGCAAGGGTTCTACATCATCTTCCTTTTTACAAGATGAAAGGAAACTTATAATTATTAAAGTAGTAACTAAAAAATTTTTCAAGATCGTTTATAATTGGCGTTGCAAGATACAATTTTCCTTTATTTTTGTTTCAAATCTTAACTAAGTTTTAATCGTGCGAATTGATCAATACTTATGGTGTGTTCGACTTTTTAAGTCTAGAAATATTGCTACAAATGCTTGTAAAAAAGGACAGGTAATTGTGAACGAGCAGTCGGTTAAACCCTCTCGTGAAATTTTACCATTGGATCGTATAAAAGTACGTAAAGATCAGATATGGCGTCATTTAGAGGTCATTTCACTTCCTAAAAGTAGAGTGGGCGCAAAACTTGTAGGACTGTATTGCGTCGAAAAAATTGATGATAGAGATGCTGAACGTAGCCAACTACAACAATTGACTTTTCAAGGGAAAAGGGATCAGGGAACTGGGCGTCCAACAAAAAAAGAACGTAGAGATTTGGACAATTTAACCGAAGTCGAACAAAGTGAAGATTAAATCATTTAAGTAAATTCAAACTATGGCCGTACAGGGAGATAAAATTAGAACAGCTTCGCAGCTTCAATCCAGTATTCATAGAATAGCATATCAAATCTATGAAAATAACCTGGATGAGAAAGCACTTATACTTGTTGGTATTGCCCCAAGAGGAAGGAATCTAGCACTAAGCTTTGGTAAAGCATTGGAAGGTTTTAGCACTCTTAAAATTAAATACGCTACCCTTACTATCAATAAAGAAAGTCCAATTGATGGAGTGAGTTGTGACCTGCCCTTAAATGAGCTTGAGAACAAATCTATTGTAATCGTAGATGACGTACTCAATACGGGGAGTACGCTTATTTATGCGGTTCAATACTTTCTTCAAATTCCAGTAAAACAGATTAAAACTGCTGTAATTGTAAATAGAAATCACAAAAAATTTCCCATAAAAGCTGATTTTAAGGGCATATCACTTTCAACATCCACCAATGAACACATCAGTGTAATATTAGACGGGTCAAAAAGTGGAATATACTTACGCTAAAACAACTTTTATTTCTTTTATCAACTCATCTATAACTTTGTCTTCAGTATCGATCTGGTATTGAGCTTTTTGATAAAAAGGATTACGTTCAAACAAATGTTTACCTATAAATTCTTTGACTTCGTCCAAATCATTTAAATGAGCAATCATCGGTCTACTCTCTTTTTCATTAAGCAATCGATGGCTAAGGGTGTTAACATTCGCGCTTAAATATATGCTTGAGGTATTTTGAAAATTTAGGATATAGTCCATGTTGTCATAGTAACAAGGTGTCCCACCGCCTAAAGAAATTACCAAGGATTCGGGTTTTTTCATCAGTTGCTCTAAACAATTCCGTTCAACTGCTCTAAAATACATTTCACCTTTGGTTTCAAAAATTTTTGAAATGGCTTTATTTTCAGTTAATTCAATATAATTGTCTAAATCAATAAATTGAATGTCTAGTGTTTTTCCAAGCTTGTTGCCAATTGTGCTTTTACCACTCCCCATGTATCCGACAAGTATAATTTTAGCTGAATTCATTTTTTTATTTATTGTTTCAAATTTATAGTAAATCAAGAGGATAAATACATATTTGATAATTATATTTGCAGCCTCAAAAGATTCGGTAGCTCAGTTGGTAGAGCATCTCCCTTTTAAGGAGAGGGTCCTGGGTTCGAGCCCCAGCCAAGTCACATCCTTGCGCACGTGGCGGAATTGGTAGACGCGCTAGCTTGAGGGGCTAGTGGGAGTTTTCCCGTGGAAGTTCGAGTCTTCTCGTGCGCACTTATCCATTTTAAAAATTTTACTATATTTGTTTAAGCTTTTAATGAATATAGGATAGATGAAAAGGATAAAAAGCACCTTCAGTATAAAGAATTTAGAGAACCTCTCAGGTATTAAAGCCCATACTTTAAGGATATGGGAGAAACGTTACAATCTTTTAGAGCCCGAACGAACGGATACGAATATTCGCCGTTACAGCTTAGACAGTTTAAAAAGATTGTTGAATGTTACCCTACTCTACAACCACGGTTTTAAAATCTCTAAAATCGCAAGCCTTAACGAAGAAGAAATTCCTGAATTGGTGCGGAGTATTGCCCTGAAATCCAATTCTGAACAGGTAGCAATCAATGCATTTAAGTTGGCTATGATCAACTTTGATTATGACTTATTTGACACCAACTATAACGAAATTCTTCAGCATCACGATTTTCAATATGTCTTTTTGAATGTCTTTATGCCCTTAATGCGTGAACTTGGAATCTTATGGCAAACAGGTGCAATCTCACCTTCTCATGAGCATTTTATCACAAATTTGATCAAACAAAAAATACATCTTCAAACAGAAACATTACAACGTAAAAAGCCGCAACGTACGGATCATCCCATCTTTGTCATCTTTTTGCCAGAAAATGAAATTCACGAGCTCGGTGTATTGTATTTAAATTATTTGATATTGAACAGTGGCTATAGAACTATCTTCTTAGGTCAATCGCTTCAAACTTCTAGTCTTGAAACACTTTATAGCTACAATTCTAAATTTTATTTTGTATCCTACCTAACAGTAGAGCCTAATAAAGAGGAGATTATGCCCTTCTTGACTAACTTCCATCAAAACCT
>JAYPMN010000002.1:0-19654 GCA_038129925.1 Flavobacteriaceae bacterium | reverse complement strand
GCTTCGTGACCAGGAGTATCTAAAAAGGTTATTTTTTGACCGTTTTCAAGAGTAACACCGTATGCACCGATATGCTGGGTGATTCCCCCTGATTCTCCTGCAATTACATTCTCTTCTCGAATGTAGTCAAGTAGAGAAGTTTTACCGTGGTCTACGTGACCCATTACAGTCACTATGGGCGCTCTGGCTGTTAAATCTTCTTCAAGATCCTCAACATCTTCTATATTTTCTTCAAGTTCAGCTTTTTCAAAAGTAACCTCATAGCCAAACTCGTCTGCAACAATACTCAAAGTCTCTGCATCCAATCTTTGGTTCATGGTTACCATGATTCCTAAGCTCATACAGGCAGAAATAATGTCGGTTGATGTGATATTCATCATGGTGGCAACTTCGCCTACAGTAATAAACTCAGTGACCTTTAAAACTTTACTTTCCGCTTCAACCTGGGCCATTTCTTCCTCAGACTTTTGGCGGTGTTGAACCCGTTTATCTCTTCTGTATTTGGCCCCTTTAGATTTGTTTGATTTACCTTGAAGTTTTTCAAGAGTTTCGCGTATTTGCTTTTGAACTTCTTCTTCGCTAGGCTCCTCTTTTTTGACAACATTATTGGTTCTCCCTCTACGCTCTTGACCTTGATTGTTTTTTTTGTTTTTGTTGGCAACAGGTTTAACGTCTTTACTTATCCGCTTACGTTTACGCTTGCGGGCATCTTCAACCGTTTTTTCTTTTTTATTGACCTCATCAAGATTGATGGTTTGACCTGTTTTCTTGGGTCCACTTAATATGGTGTATTGGGTTTTAAGTGTTTCATTTTCAGGCGTATCAGCTTTGTCTGTCTCCTTTGAAGGTTTTGCTTCTGTATCTTGTGTTGACGTCGGGGCAATTACTTCAGCTTCTTCAGATTTTGGTTCTGAAACAGTTGCAGAGGGTCCTTCAGCAGCCTCTGGTTCAGCTACTTTTTTTGGGGCTGGCACAGGCTTTTTTATTGCATCCAAATCGATTTTTCCTAATGTCTTAGGCTTTTCAAGAGCTACCTTATTTGTTTTTAATGCCTCTCGTTGTGCAATTTGATCTAAGTGTTCTTGCTCTTTCTTTTCCTGAATGATACGCAGATTTTCCTTTTCTTTTCGCTTTTCCTCACTGATCTCATGAGAAGCTACTTTTTTGGATTTATCCGTTTCAAATTCCTCCAGAAGTGTGTTGTAAACTTCTGTAGTGATTTTAGTCGTTGGACGCGCATCAACTTCAATTCCTTTTTGATTCAGAAATTCAACAGCACGGTCAAGGGAGATATTTAATTCCCTTAACACTTTGTTTAGTCGAACACTGGGTTGGTCAGCCATATAATTATATCTATTTGCAAAAATAAGAATTATTTTCGCAGTCTATTCTTCAAATTCTGCTTTCAATATTTGTAAAACCTCTTGAATTGTTTCTTCCTCAAGGTCTGTTCTTTTAATTAAATCAGATTTATCAAGCTCCAAAATACTCTTGGCTGTATCTAAACCGACCTTTTTAAATTCATCGATGATCCATTGTTCAATTTCATCACTGAACTCCTTCAATTCAATATCTTCTTCGACACCTTCTCTGAAGACATCAATTTCATATCCCGTTAACTTTCCGGCCAGACGAATATTAGTCCCTCCTTTACCGATGGCTTTGGAAACCTCTTCGGGATTTAAGATCACTTCAACTCTTTTGTTTTCCTCATCAATTTTGAGAGAGTTCACTTTTGCTGGACTCAAGGCTCTGGAGATAAAAAGTTGAAGATTATTCGTGTAGTTGATTACATCAATATTTTCATTTCCTAATTCACGAACAATTCCGTGGATTCGAGATCCTTTCATTCCCACACAAGCCCCTACTGGATCAATACGGTCATCGTATGAATCTACAGCTACTTTAGCTTTTTCGCCAGGTATTCTTACCGCTTTTTTAATAGTGATAAGTCCGTCAAATACTTCGGGAATTTCTTGTTCAAATAATTTTTCTAGGAATTTGGGAGAAGTTCTGGATAGAATAATCCGAGGCTTGTTTCCTCTAAGTTCAACCAGTTCAATGATTCCTCTTACATTATCTCCTTTTCTAAAAAAGTCACTTGGTATCTGACGATCTTTTGGCAAGATAATCTCATTTCCATCATCGTCTAGCAAAATGATTTCACGACTTCGGATGTGGTGTACTTCAGCAGTGTACAAGTCCCCTTCTCTATCCTTAAACTGTTTGAATATATTTGTGCTGTCGTGCTCAAAAATCTTTGCTACTAAATTTTGTCTTAAATACTGTATCGAGCGTCTTCCTAAGTCTACAAGTTTTACTTCTTCAGATACATCTTCTCCCACTTCAAAGTCAGGTTCAATTTTTCTCGCTTCACTTAGAGTAATTTCCTGATTTGAATCTTCAACTTTTCCATCTTCAACCACCCCACGATTTCTCCAAATCTCTAAGTCACCTTTGTCGGGATTGATAATAATGTCAAAATTTTCATCTGACCCAAACTTTCGTTGAAGCGTATTTTTAAATACATCTTCAAGAATAACCATCAGGGTCACACGGTCAATGAGTTTGTCGTCTTTAAACTCTGAAAAAGAATCAATTAAGGCTAAATTTTCCATTTTTCTTCAAATTAACTATTTCACTAATACTTTCGCACTGGTTATATCGCCATACGAAAGCGTTTCTTTTTTTGTTACTGTAACTTTCCCCTTACCAACTGGTTTGGGCTCTCTTTGTTTCCATTCTAGAGTAAAATTGGTTTCAGTTGCGTCAACCAATGTTCCCTCTAGTGTAGGAGCTGCTTCTCGTTCAACACGAAGCTTGCGCCCCAAGTTTTTTGCATACTGTCTTGTTTTTTGAAGTGGACTTCCAACACCTGCCGAGGCAACCTCAAGTGAAAAGTCGTTTTCATCTCGGTCTAAATTGTGTTCAATTTGTCTGCTTACTTCAACACAAGACTGTAAGTTAACACCATCATCACCATCCAAAAGAACACTGATATGATTGTCTCCTGAAATTTTACATTCAATCAAAAACAAGTCAGGTCTACTGTCTAAAGCAGCTTGTAATAATCCGATAACTTGTTCATTAAATGTCATCTAAAAAAAAAGGGGACTTAAAGTCTCCTCTGGGTATTTGTTCAGAATGTGTGCAAATATAAAAGAAATTGCTCAATAATTTAAGCCTACACTCATAAAATTCCTTTATCGTACAGATTTTTGCATAAACCCAAGAGGTTTTGTTTTAAAGTGTTCTGAGTAAACTCAGTGCTGAAATAAACAAAGGTTGCATTACAAAGCAGGATGCTAAAAAATTCAGGTTTTTTTGGAATAAAAAACTGAAAGAAAACTTTTAAAAGTATGCGACCCACATCATAACTTGGAAATAAAATAGACTTCATTTGAGTTTAAGAAGATTGGTTTTTGATATCGAATAATAAAAAGTAAGTATATTAGAACATGAAACCAAATGTTGATAGTTTACGCTCTTGCAATTATGCCCTCGTCAGAAGGCCAGTAGGTGAAAATATTACTGTCATTTTAATTTAAACTCATGAAAAAAAGAATCGGTATTGGAGTTTTGGTAATTGGAGTTTTGGCTTTCTTTTTCTTCACCCGTACTAAAATGCCTGAGTACAGTCCTGAGCGCGATTATATTGATATGGAAGCCCAGATTTTGGAAGCTTTTATACTAGCCAAGGACAGCAGCACCATTCAATTACCTGAAGGACATTTTCTCTTTTCCCAATCCTTGAGTTTGGATGCTAAAAAACACATTACCATTAAAGGGATGGGAATGGATAAAACTATACTTTCTTTCAAGGGGCAAACACAAGGTGCTGAAGGTATTAAAGTGACTAATTCGGAAAATATTATTATTGAAGATTTGGCTGTTGAAGATGCCGCAGGTGATAATATAAAGGTAAGTGATACCGATACCCTAACCCTACGCAATATCCGTTCTGCATGGACAGGAAAAGTTTCAACTGAAAATGGAGCCTATGCCTTATATCCCGTATTGAGTACCAAAGTACTGATTGAAGGTTGTGAAGCTATAGGGTCATCAGATGCAGGAATTTACGTGGGACAATCTCAAAATGTAATTATTAGAAATAATAAAGCCTTTTACAATGTTGCAGGGATAGAAAGTGAAAATAGCTCAAATGTTGAGATTTACGGGAACGAAGCTTTTGAAAACACGAGCGGACTGTTAATATTTAACCTACCCGAACTTACCGTCTACGGCAAACACGTTAAAGCCTATCAAAACAAGATTTATAACAACAACATCCCAAATTTTGGAGTGAAAGGATCCATTGTAAGTGCTGTTCCAAAGGGGACTGGTGTCGTGATTATGGCAACTCAAGATGTCGAATTCTACGACAACAATGTAGAGGATCACAAGACCTCAAATCTATCTGTAGTAAGCTATAAGGTATTTGCGGCTGATAAAGACCCACAGCATAATCTTTTAGAGGAAGCTGCAGAGGCTCAAGGCTTGAGGGCCATTCAAATGGATTACGAATCAGACCTTAAATACAATGCTTATCCAGGAAATATTTCGATAAGTGCGAACCGTTTTAGCAATCAATTTTCTTTCCCTACCCTCTCCAACAACTTTGGGAAATTGTGGTATTTTAAAAATGGTGCGCGCATACCAGACATCGCCTACGACGGTATACTACCAGAAGGAGTGCAACTTCAAGATCCCAGTGTAAAACTATGTATTGATGATAACGGGGTAGCATCTTTTGCATTTTTAGATGCGGCAAATGACTTTGAAAACTTTTCAAATGATTTGACTACATTTAACTGTTTAGCTGACTGATGGGAGAAGGCTTGCATCGATTTAGCGTTTTCTTTACAGTGGTTATCAGCATACTTTTTAGTCAATGCAGTGATAAACAAAATACGGCTCCCAAAGCAAAAAAAGTTGCTCCTCAAACGTCATTAGTGAAGTATACCAGTAATCAGAAGCAAAAACTTTCGGAATACAATTTTTATAAAGGTGAGCTTGCCGATTTAGTTCCAAATAAAAATGTGTACCCCTACACCCTAAACACACCTCTTTTTACAAATTACGCTTTTAAAAAACGTTTTATCTACCTCCCCAAGGGTAAAAAAATGACTTACAACAGTGAAGCCGTTTTTGATTTTGAAGAAGGGACCATCATCGTAAAAAACTTTTATTATCCGAAGGATTTTAGAATTCCTGAAGGAGAAAAGAAAATTATCGAAACGCGCTTACTTATCCGTGAAAAAGATGTTTGGACCCCATTAAATTATGTCTGGAACTACGAACAAAATGAAGCATATCTTAATTATGTGGGGCAAAAAACCGAAGTCAATTGGGTTGATCAGAACGGGACAGCTCAAAAGATTAATTACCACGTTCCCAATAACAATCAATGTAAAAATTGCCATATCAATGGAAAGGAAATTACTCCCATTGGGCCTACCGCAGCTCAATTAAACGGAAAATACAAAGCGCTGTCTGAACACATTACACAGTTGGAATTTTTTGCTCAACACAACCACCTAGAAGGACTCCCTACAAACCAATTAATCCCCAAATTTGCCGTTTGGGATGATCCTGCAACAGCTTCTCTTGAAGAACGCGCAAAAGCTTATTTAGACATCAACTGCGCACACTGTCATCAACCACAGGGAAGTGCAAAAAACTCAGGTCTTGATTTGCGCTTTACTCAAACAGACCTTAGAAAAAGAGGTGTTTTTAAGCCCCCTATTGCTGCTGGAAAAGGATCGGGAGATTTGGAATACGGTATTGTCCCGAGACATCCAGAACAGTCCATTTTATTGTATCGCATGGACAATACCGAGCCGGGCATCATGATGCCAGAAATTGGAAGATCCATCAACCACAACGAAGGAGTAGCCTTAATTTCTGATTATATCAAAAACCTTACTCTTCTTGAGTCTGATAGACCAAAGTAATTTAGAGATTTAAATTTATAGCTGTGCTTTTGAAAACAAAAATTCATATTTTTGAGTGCTATGAAGTTTAATCAATCACAGACTGGTTTATACTTTTCCAAGTTTGTCAAAAAAGAGCAAACGCCTTTTGAGCGTTTATTCGAGATTTTTAAAGAACTAATCACCCATACCTCAGGCGATTTTGACGAAGCCATAGAATGGCTAAGAGAATTGGATAAAGAATATCAACTTACTGATGAAGATTATACCATAGATGATTTTATTGAAGATCTCAAGCAAAAAGCTTATATCCAGCCTAAACCTAAGCAAGGTGGTGACGGTCAGGTTGAAGGATTTGCACTGACACCCAAAACCGAAAAATTACTCAGAGAATACGCACTCAAACAAATTTTTGGGAATTTAAAGAAAACAGCCGCTGGAAATCATAAAACTAAAAACACCGGTGCAGGTCAAGAAAATACAGGTGAATTTAAATCTTATCAATTCGGGGACCCTCTAGAAAAAATTGCAATGACCGAAAGCATCAAAAATGCGCAAATTCGAAACCTAGATGGGGACTTTAATCTACAAGATCAAGACCTGGTTGTAGAAGACTCTTTTTACAAAACTCAGATGAGTACAGTTCTGATGATCGATATCAGTCACAGTATGATATTGTACGGAGAGGATCGAATCACACCTGCTAAAAAAGTTGCAATGGCACTGGCAGAGCTTATCACTACCCGCTACCCTAAAGATACTCTTGATATACTGGTCTTTGGAAATGATGCCTCTCAAATTTTACTTAAAGACTTGCCTTATTTGGAGGTAGGCCCTTACCATACCAATACAGTTGCAGGTTTAGAGTTAGCGATGGATTTACTCCGAAGAAAGAAAAATACTAACAAGCAAATTTTTATGATCACTGACGGTAAACCAAGCTGCTTAAAAATGCCCGATGGAACCTATTATAAAAATAGTGTTGGACTGGATGAAATGATCGTAGAGAAATGCTACAATATGGCACGCCAAGCAAAAAAATTGCATATCCACATAACTACTTTTATGATCGCTCAAGACCCTTATTTACAACGATTTATACGCACATTTACAGAAGCCAATCGAGGGAAAGCCTTTTTTACCGGTCTAAAAGGACTGGGAGAAATGATCTTTGAAGACTATGAAAAAAATAGAAAAAAACGTTTAGAATAAAACCATAAATGAAAAGAGAAAACATTAGTACCCTCGGGGATTTAAAAAAATCAGGTTATCAACCTAAAACTATACAGCAAGAACTGGCTCAAAATTTAAAGGTCAGACTGCAAAAAGGACTTCCCAGTTTTGAGGGTTTGATTGGATATGAAAATACAGTCATCCCCGATGTTGAGCGTGCAATACTTTCAGGCCACAATATGAACCTACTCGGGTTGCGTGGACAAGCAAAGACGCGTCTTGCAAGACATCTTTCTACGTTACTTGATGAATGGATTCCTTTAGTGGAAGGTTCCGAAATCAATGATGATCCGTTAGACCCTATCAGCAGAGAGGCCAAAGAGCTTATTGCTGAAAAAGGAGATAAAACTCCCATAAATTGGCTCCATCAAAGCGATCGTTTTTATGAAAAACTCGCTACACCCGATGTGACAGTAGCCGACTTGATTGGCGATGTAGACCCCATCAAAGCATCCAATCTTAAATTATCATATGCTGATGAACGGGTTATTCATTTCGGAATGATACCTCGTGCCCACCGTTGTATTTTTGTACTCAATGAATTACCTGACTTACAGGCGCGTATTCAAGTGGCATTGTTTTCAATTCTCCAAGAAAAGGAAATCCAAATAAGAGGTTTTAAATTACGCTTTCCTGTTCAGCCTCTTCTGATCTTTACAGCTAATCCAGAAGACTATACGAATCGAGGAAGTATAGTGACCCCTCTTAAAGACCGTATAGGTTCACAAATACTGACTCACTATCCTCATAATCGTCAGATAGCTAAAGAAATTACCAAACAAGAAGCTCAAGCTGCCGAAGAACAAACTCCTAATATTCATATCCCTGAACTGGCTAGAGATGTTTTAGAACAAATTAGTTTTGAGGCTCGTAAAAGTGATTATGTCGATGCAAAAAGTGGAGTTAGTGCACGAATGAGTATTACCGCTTTTGAAAATTTACTCTCTACAGCAGAACGCAGAATTTTAATCAGTGGCGAAACAAAAACCAGTCTTCGTATGGCTGATTTTCTCGGGATTATTTCCGCAATCAATGGCAAGATCGAATTGGTATACGAAGGAGAACAAGAAGGTGCAGAACAAATCTCCTATTACCTCATTACACAAGCTGTTAAGACCTTGTTCCCAAGCTATTTCCCCGAAGTTAAAAAACTTGAAAAAACAGATGAGGAAGGTCCTTATGATGATTTATTAGGATGGTTCTTTAAAGATAATGAGCTGTTTTTAGAGGACACCCTCAGTGATCAAGATTATAAAAAATTACTAGACAATCTTCCAGGAGTGAATGCTCTTATTAAAACGCACCAGCCAGACTGTAGCCCTGAAGATCGTTATTTTCTTATTGAATTTTTATTGTGGGGACTGGAAGCACATAAAAAATTGAATAAATACAGAACCTTAGAAGGGTTTCAATTTAAAGACACGCTAGGAAGTTACATTAGTAGACTTTAAATTCATCGAGTAATAAAAAACCCTCCGTTCGGAGGGTTTTTAAGTTATTTCATCCTAAAGTCAATCTATTTCAAAACGCTCGATTGGCTTAAAATCAGAGAGTTCAACTGCCTCAATTTTTGCCTTAATAGCTTCCCAATGTTCCTCGTAAAAAGAATTGGTTTGCTGAAGAGCAGTCTGTAAATCATTTTTTAGGTGTTCCAAAAGTTTTTCTTCAGTTGTTGTGATCCCTTTTGGTCTAGATCTTACATAACGACTTGCGCTGTATATTCTTTTAAGTACGCTGTTTTCGGGATTTCTGATGATTCCCTGTCGTTTATCCTCCATTGCCAAAAAGGAATTTAGGATAATATACAATTTCTTTGTGTGTTGAGGCAAGGTTTCAAGTTATTGTTTGTGGACTTCCTTGTCCTTTTTTTCAATTCTCGATTTGTAAGTACCCAAGGTTTTTTTACTTGCTTTCAATTGATTTACTGCTGTTGTAGTTTTCTCCATATAGCTCTCAATTTTCTTAGAATAATTGTAGCCATCCTCAATCGCCTTTTGAGAAATTTCCAATCGAGGGTCAGTCATTACAGTTACCTCAGTTTCAGAACTGTTGTCCTTGCTTTCTAAAACAACTTTATAGCTTCCTGGTTTTACTGTCACACCACTTGGCTCTCCTTTTCTCTTAGACTCAGATCGACTTGGTCGTTCAACTCCTTTTTCATTTAAAGACCAGTACCATCGGTGGAATCCAGTCTCCTTAGGTGCTTTTCGCTTTAAGGTTCTAATTTGTCTGTCGCCGTCGTATATCTTAAGGGTTAAAGAATCTTTCTCCATGCTATCCTTAGCAGTGTAAAAATAAGTTAACATACTACCGTATTTTCTGTTGTCCGCATTGTAAAGCGCATCCCCTCCAAAACGAGAACCTGTCGGTTGCTGATAAGCAGCGAGATAGGCTGTGGGGGGATCAAAAAGATGAGATTCTTTTTCAATCAATTCAGGAGAATTAGCAACTGCCCTCAAGGGTCTGATGTCGTCAAACACCCAAGCAGCTCGCCCAAATGTCCCGATGACTAAGTCATGTTCTCTTGGATGAATGACCAAGTCTTTAGTGGATACTGTTGGAAATACTTTAGGATCAAACTTGGTCCATTTGTCTCCCGCATCTAAAGAATAATATAAGCCATCATCCGTTCCCAAAAACAGTAAACGATCTGTTTCTATGTCCTCAACGATACTCAAAGCATACCCAAAAACGTCTTCTTCATCTACTATTCGCATCCATGTTTTACCATAATTAGTTGTCTTGTAAACATAGGGTGTGTAGTTGTATCTTCGATAATCGTTAGCCACCAACAATGCCGTTCCAGCATCTTTATTGGAAGCCTTGATCTGAGCAATCCAACTGCCCTCTGGAAGATGTTTTAAGTTTTTAGTAAGCTCAACCCAAGTCGATCCTCCGTCCTGAGTAATGTGCACCCTACCATCATCTGAACCGGTCCAGAGTAAATCTTTTTGCAAAGGGGAGGGTTCGATAACCAGTATCGTACAGTGGTTTTCTGCACCCGTAGCATCCAAGGTGAGTCCACCGCTTTCACTCTGTTTCTGTTTTTCGGGATCATTGGTAGTCAAGTCTGGAGATATGACCTCCCAAGTCAATCCCTTGTCTTTGCTTTTATGTACAAATTGGCTTCCAAAATAGACCGTACTGTTGTCAAAAGGATCTTGACCTATAGCCGCATTCCAATTGAACCGAAGTCTCATGTCAGGGTTTGGGTGGGTGGGGCGCACACCATAATTATTACCTGTTTGCCAATCATAACGAGAAACATTACCTTGTTGACTCATCGCATAACCGAATCGAGAATCGTCCTTATCCGGGACAACATCAAAACCATCTCCAAACGCAATTTCTTGCCAATATGAATTTCGAATCCCTTGGGCTTTCCACACATAGGCAGGACCCCTCCAAGAACCATTGTCTTGCATCCCCCCATATACATTGTAGGGATATTCGTTATCAATACTAATATGATAAAATTGAGCAACGGGAATATTCCCAACAAAACGCCAAGAAGCACCACCGTCACGAGTAATATTCAGTCCACCATCATTACCATCAATCATAAAAGACCCATCCTCGGGATGAATCCACCATGCGTGATGATCAGGGTGAACTCCGTTACTTACATTATATGCTGGCATTAATTCTTTAAAGCTTCTACCTCCATCCTCTGAAACATTGACATAGGTAAATACGGTATAGACTCTATTTTCATTTTGAGGATCGACGAAAAGGTCAGAGTAATAAAAAGGTCTGTTTCCTATTCCATCTTTGTCATTAACTTTTACCCATTGATCTCCACCATCTATAGATTTGTAAAGTGCATTCTTTTTTGCCTCAATCAGAGCATAAATAACATTGGGTTTGTTGTGTGCAATTGCTAAGCCAATTCTTCCCAGTTCTCCCTTTGGCAAACCTTCCTTCTCTGTTTTTTGAATCCAATTTTTTCCACCATCAATGCTAATGTAAAGTCCACTTCCTTTACCCCCTGATTTAAAAAACCAAGGGTCGCGCTTATGTTCCCATAAAGCAGCAACCAATTTATTGGGATTTGAAGGATCCATGATCAAGTCTGCAGCCCCAGTTTTAGGGTTGGCGTATAATATTTTATCCCAGCTTGCTCCTCCATCAGTAGTTTTAAAAATTCCACGTTCTGGATGCTCCCCCCAAGGAGAGCCGATAGCTGCAACATAGACTATATTTGGATTGGTCGGATCAACTATAATTCTGTGAATATGTCGGGTCTTTTCCAAACCCATAGCCTTCCATGTTTTTCCAGCATCCAACGAGCGGTAAACCCCATAGCCTCCGTTCAAACTGTTTCTAGGATTTCCTTCACCAGTACCTACCCAGATCACATCCGGATTGGACTGCTGTATGGCTATGGCTCCAATAGAAGCTGTCACTTGATCTTCAAATAAAGGAGTCCATGCTACTCCTCCACTTGAAGATTTCCATAAGCCCCCAGAGGCGGTTCCTACATAGATGACATCTTGGTTATTATTGACAACATCAATTGCCGTAACTCTGCCACTCATACCTCCTGGTCCAATATTTCGTGGAGCAATGCCTTTCATCCATTCAGGGTTGATTTCCTGAGAGACTGTAAATTGTATAAAATAAAGTGAGATTAAGAGTATCCAATTTTTCATAAATATCTTTTTTTGGAAAGTACGAAATTTTGGAAAAGTATGGTGGTTAAAATAACAACTTGTGTTGTTGATAACTAGATTTTCAATAAGTTAAAAATTAATTTAAATATCATTTTGTTTTTAATTTTTCAGTAAAAAATTCATTTTTTTAAGATTTTGATTATTAATTGAAGGAATTCCTCGAAATTTTTTTTTGTCTGAATTAAAATATATTTTTGTGTGCATTAAAGTTTGAGAATGAAGTTGAATATGCGGTTTACACTAAATATGATTCAAGCTATTTTATTATTTGGTCTATTGAGCAATTCTCTTGTAGGTCAAAATATTTCAATCTCTGGAACCGTATATGATGCAGATACTAAAGATCCTATTCCAGGAGCCGCTGTAGTAATTTTAAATTCAACTCAAGGAGTAGTTTCAGACTTCGATGGTAATTTTTCAATACAAGCCTCTCTCGGTCAATCTCTCTCAGTAAGTGCTATAGGTTATCAAACAACTACTTCAGAAATCTATCAAAAAGACACTGTCATAATTAGTCTTGTACCCAATAATGAATTAGATGAAATTGTTATAGTAGGTTATGGGAGTCAAAAAAGAAGCAATGTAGTAGGCTCTGTTGCCTCGATAGATGTAGATCAAGCAATTCAAACCCCAACTACCAATGTTTCAGAATTACTTAGAGGTCGAGCTGCAGGTGTCCAAGTAAATCTAGGGGATGCTCGCCCAGGGGGAAATTCAAATATTATAATAAGAGGTAATGTGTCTGTAGCAGGGGGAAATAATCCTTTAATAATTGTTGATGGGTTGCCTTACGATAGCCTCAATGACATTGCTCCAGAAGACATAAAAAATATTGAGGTCTTAAAGGATGCTGCCTCCACATCCATTTATGGTGCTAGAGCATCAAATGGGGTGATTCTCATCACTACAAAAAAAGCCGTACAAGGTTTTACTTCATTTAATTATACAGGTTATGTTACAAGTCAGACCTTGACGAGAAACTTTGAAATTTATGACGGCCCCGGATTCTATCAATTTCGAACTGATGCATGGAAAGCGCGTTTAGATTTAGAGAATCCCCCTCTACGATTTGTTTGGAATGAATTTGAATTAGATTTGATTAAAAATGACAATATTGTTGACTGGGAAAACCTAGCACTCAATGATGCCTTACTTACAAGCCACTCATTGAGTTATAATTCTGGAACAGAAAATTCTAGAATTTATTCAAGTTTAAATTATTTTACCCAAGACGGAATTATTCCAAATTCTGGTTTTGATCGGCTCCAATTTAAACTCAATTATAGTCATCAGCTTTCAAAAAAGCTGAGTATGGATGGGATTATCAATATTCAGAATGCTAATCAAAGCAGGGAAACAGGGGGGCTTTTTTTAGTTAACCTGAGTCCAATAGCAAAGCCTTTTGATGAAAATGATCGGATGGTAAAGTATTTTCTAGGGCAAGAAAATGCTGCTGCGATCAATCCACTTTGGGATCAAAGAGAATCTTCAGATGAAACAGAAACAAATCTGACTGATCTGAGCCTTAGATTTAACTATAAGATTTTACCTCAACTCAGCTATTCACTTAAAACTTTTTACAGAAACCGAAATACAGACCAAGGCACCTATCGGTCTTCTCTTCATTCAGCAGGAGATGAAGGTAATAATGGAATTGGTGTTTTAATTGATACCAAATACAAACAAGTATTAGTTGAGCACATTCTAAATTATCAAGTATTTGAAAATGATTTACATAATTTAAATTTTACAGGAGTCCATTCCTATGATGAGCAAAATTTTAAATACAATCAATTAGACAAATCAGATTTTGTGAATGATGCACTTGGTTATAATGGATTAGCCTCAAAACTACTCAATAATTCTAGAGAGGTATGGAGAAGAAGAATCCTCTCCTACATGGGGCGTTTTCGATATTCTTATCAAGATAAGTACCTAGTTGAAATGACAACTCGTGCTGATGGAGCCTCTGTTTTTTCTCAAAATAATAAATGGGGATTGTTCCCTGCTATATCTGCTGCCTATAAGCTAGATCAAGATTTAAACCTTGACTCTGTAAACCAATTAAAATTGCGTCTAAGTTACGGGGCTACAGGTAATCAAGGTATTAATCCTCTTGAATCACTGGGTGTAGCGATTTACAGTCCCTATACTTTTGGAGATTTAACGGTGAGTGGCTCCACTGCTTCTTCAAGATTGAGAAATCCTAACTTAAAATGGGAAACAACAACTACTTTAAACAGCGGTGTTGACTTTGGATTCTTCTCAAATAGAATGAGAGGAACAATAGAATATTACAAATCCAATACTACTGATCTTTTATTAGACCGACAGCTAGCGACTTCTTCTGGATATGCGGTGACCCGTTTCAATGTGGGAGAATTACAAAATACAGGTTTTGAGTTTACACTCAATAATGCATTAATTCAAACAAGTAAGGTAGGTTTTGACTTAGGACTTATTTGGTCTACTAATCAAAATAAAATCATTTCACTCACTGGCGAAACACAAATAAATCCAGAAACGGGTAATAGCTATTTTATTGATATTACAGATACCTCGGGCAGAAGACTTTCTATCGGACAATCTATTAATAGCCTTTGGATACCCGAATATGGTGGTATTTATCAGGAAGCGGATTTTCTAGAGGGCAGCCCAATAACGCCTCGGGTGGGAGCTAAACCTGGTCATATTCGAGTGATTGATCAAAATAATGATGGCGTTATAGATATTAAAGATAATATTTTTATCAATGCTGATCCCGACTGGTATGGATCGATAAATGCAACATTACGAATTAAAAACTTTGACCTCTTTATGGACTGGTATTTTGTCCAAGGGGTTACTCGTATAAATTCCGTTTTAGCAAATGGAGAGTATTGGAAAGCATCTATAAATGGACCAATCGTTCCTTATTATACATCAGAACGCCCATCTACCCAATGGCCAGCAGCAAACGCTAATGCTGCATGGCTGAAATATCTAAATTCTTTTGCAGCTCAAGATGCTTCATATCAAAGGCTAAGAACCCTAACTCTAGGGTATAATTTTGGAAATACGATTAATGAATTTTTAAATATTAAATCAGGTCGCTTGTATTTTACTGGAACCAATTTATTTACTTTTACTGACTTTCTATCCTATTCACCAGAGCAAGATTTAAATGCCGGAATATTTCCAGAAACATTAAATATGACACTTGGAATTAAATTAACATTCTAACCACACGAAAATGAAAAAATTTAAATTTTTACTTTTATTCATAGGATTGGGGTTCATAAATTCTTGTTATCATGAAGATTTTCTAAAAGATGAACTACTCTCAAATAATTCGGTAGATTTTCTTTACTCAAGTCCAGAGGGGATTGCAAATGCGGTTGTAGGTTTATATTCTTTAAATAGAGAACCCTATCAAAGAGATTGGTTCAATGGTGCAATATCGCTCATTCTTCAAGCTAAAAGTGACCTCTCTGCGGGTGTTGATGGAGAAATCTCATTATTTAGTAATTGTTTTTGGGGGTGCGGCATTGATGGAGATTATGGAACCGAAGCAGCTTATGGATATCTTTGGGCGCACAATTATCGTATTATTGATATCACCAATAACATCATTAATGGCGCTTCTGGCTTACTAAATAGTGACAACTCAACTCAAACTTTACTTAATAGCGTTGCTGAAGCAAGAACTTTTAGGGCGCAAGCTTATTTCACACTCTACCGTCTTTTCAATAATATTTATCTAAAAACAGAGCCTACAAATCCTGAAACTGCGTTTGATAGGCCTGAAAACAAATCTTCCAAGGAAGAAATTTTTAATCTCATTAGAGAGGATTTAGAATTTGCAAGTCAAGAATTACCTTATTCTACTGATCAGTTTGGAAGATGGACCAAAGCGGCTGTTGACCATCTGAGAGCTAAAGTTGAAATGTGGGATAATAATTTCATTAAAGCGGCGGAAATTACTGACGATATAATTGAAAATAGTCCACATCAACTGGTTGGGGTTAGTCAAGTTTTCGAAGGCGCAATAGATCATCCTGAAACATTATTTGCCATAAACTTCAAAAAAAATGCGGTTGGTGGGGGTGCGTGGCATCAGCTGAACTGGCAGACCGTAGCTCACTATTCTGCTGTCCCTGGTCTTGTTCAATCAATTGAAAATGGTGGGGATGGATTTGGCTTTATTACACTCAATCCCTATGCTGTGAATCTGCTTAATGAAAATAGTAATGATCAGCGAATAGGGAACTACTATATTTTTAATTACCTATATAACGATCCAAAAACACTTCCATCAGGTAAAACCATAGGAATGCCGCTAGATGATTATAAAAATAGCGTAGAAAATGATGACTTTTTCTTGTATTATAAGAGGCAGAGTCCCGGTGTAATTAAGTTTTTAGATAAAAATATAGACCCTACAGACCGTATGCATTTTAAAAATATTATGGTTTATCGTTTAGCTGAGACTTACTTGATTGGAGCAGAAGCCCATTTTGAAAATGGAAATACCCCTAAAGCCCTAGAATACATAAATGCGATTCGTCAGCGGGCAGGAATCGAAAGACAGTCGTCGATTTCAATTGAAAGCATTCTGGAAGAACGGGCACGTGAACTTGCCTTTGAGGGACAAAGATGGTATAGCCTTAAAAGAAGAGGCCTTTTATATGACTATTTAATGGATCATATGAATTCTGATCTTCTTAATGAGTATTACTCAAGAAATCACATAAATCCAAAAGAAGTTTATCAGCCTTATATGGTTAATCTTCCTATTCCCCAAGGAGTGCTTGACCTTTTAGGAACAAATTATCCTCAAAACGTGGGATACAATTAAATTTTAAAATTAAACCAAAACCGATGAAAACAAAAATTTATTTTTTAACTCTATTTGCCTTCCTTGTTGCTTTCTCATGCAATAAAGAAGAAGAAACACCAAAAATTTCTATTGAGCTCCCCGAGCCAGATGAGCCGGAGGCTACACCTGAATTTATTGAAGGTATAAATCCAAACCTAAATAGTGGCCCTATTACTTTTGAAGATGAAGGTCCCAGTTTCCAAGAAGAGGATAGACAGCCTGACGATCGAAGCGCGGGTAATTGGAGCCGATTTGGCGGGGTAGATGAAACAAATATTTCAGTATCATATTCAGAAAATCCTGGGACTAATAGCATTAATAATTCTAGCAGAGTACTTAAAATTTCTGAACCTGTAGGGGTTCAATCCTGGGCAGGTTTTTATTTTATGCTCGAGGAAAAAATTAATTTCCCTTCTGGAAAAGAGGCCATGGCGGTCCAATTTTATTCTCCTGGACCTGGTCACAATGTTCTCTTAAAATTAGAAGATGAGTTAGTGAATGGTACTGAGGGTAAAAAGTCTACTGGTGATCTTTTTGCTGTAACCACAGGTACAGGATGGGAAACACTCGTCTTTAATATCCCTGAATTGGAAGGAAGAGATGGAAATTATAATACGATTACCATGATTTTAGGTTATGGGATTACAAATGATGCTGCTGTAAATTATTATGTTGATAATTTTGATTTCGCAACACCCTTAGAAGTAATTGCAGCAGCTGCGCCCGAAGATGCACCAGAGGCTCCACTTTATAGTGCAGAGGAGGTTATTTCTATTTTTAGTGACGCCTACACAGCAGTAGAAGGAGTGAATTTAAATCCAAATTGGGGTCAAAGTACCGTAGTAACGGAAGAGATTATCGCTGAAAATACAGTTTTAAAATATGAGAATCTTAATTATCAAGGTACAACATTTGAAACTGCTTTGGACCTCTCCTCAAAAACAAAAATGAACCTGGATTATTTCTCAAGTGATGCAACAGTACTTAAAATATTCTTGATTAGCCCTGATGGAGATGACCAAGATGATGCTGCAGAAGAGACGTTCTATGAGTTGGATTTGACAAATTCAAGTCAGTGGAATAGAGCAATTATTGATTTAAGTCATTTTGCTGAAGTCGTAGATCTAAGTGAAGTATTCCAACTAAAGGTGGAAGGTAATGGTACCGTTTTTTTAGACAACTTATTCTTCTATGGAGGCACAGCCACTTCTGGAGATAAAACTGCCAATACTTATGAAGGTGCATTTGGAGGGGCTACTGTTGTGGATGGAACATTTAATTTCCCTTCATCAGCTGAAGCATGGGCAGGATTTGCAGATCTCACTCCTGCAGTATTGTCTTTTCCTCATGGAGGTAAAATTACTTTCAATGGTGCAACAGCTGGTACAGATGTAACACTCAATTTTAAATTTGAGCGTCTGGCATATAATGCTGAAGGCAATGAAGCTGCTGACACCGAACCTAGTTTTTTCACAGAAAATATAACAATCTCAGGTTCAGATACGATAGAATACACATTAACTATTGAGCCTCAAGATTCAGAAAATACCTATGCTTCACACTTATTATATCTTGTTTCACGTGAAGCTGAGGTAACACTTAGTGATATCGTTATTACATCTTATCACCAAGAAGTATCTGAATAATTAATTTTTTGAAGATTTGTGTCACACTAAAAACTATCCCTTTACTGGGATAGTTTTTTTTAATTGGATTATTTTGAATAAGGTTTTTAAAAATATCGGTTCGCTACTCTTTTTTTTAAGTTTAATTTCTTGTAATAAAGAGGCGCTTGCTGAATTAAATATAGAATTTGCTGAGGGCGAAAGAGGATTTATTTCTATCATAGCCTCATCAAATAAAGCAGTTCTTTATAGATTTTCATTTGGTAATAGTGATGTAATTGAAAATGTAGAAGGAAGCATTGAATACCAGTACTCAAATAACGGAACCTACACTATTGGTATTTGGAGTTTTTATGATGAAAATCTAAACTCTTTTAATTACCAAACCCTTGAAGTGACAATTACAAATGCACCTGGTAATGAAATCAAACAAATAGATGAGTCGCTCATAGATACGAGTGAAGAAACTACGCTCTACACCGGTTATCAATTGGTTTGGAATGATGAATTTAATTATGAAGGCCCCCCTGCTGCTGAGAAATGGCACCATCAATATATCCCGATCTTTGGGGGTGGTTGGGCCAATAATGAAAAACAACATTACACCGCGCGTATAGACAATTCTTATGTAAGCGAGGGTACGCTTAAAATCACCGCCAAAAAAGAAAATTATACCTATGAAGGGAGTTTGAAAAATTTCACCTCAGCGAGATTAAATTCTAAATTTAGCCTTCTCTATGGCCGGATTGATGTACGCGCTAAACTCCCGGCATCCCAAGGAACTTGGCCTGCTATATGGACTTTAGGAACCAATATTGGAGAGCTTGGAAATTATTACGGTACTACAGATGGAAATGCTGGCTGGCCTGAGTGTGGTGAAATAGATATAATGGAGCAAAATGGTGAAAATAAACAAATTCTATACGGCACATTTCACTGGGCTGACTCGGGAGGACAGCCTGCATCTTATGGGTTAACTAAAGATATCTCTTCGCTCGATATCTCAGATGTTACTTCAGAATTTCATTTGTATTCTTTGATTTGGAATTCAGCCTCAGTTCAGGTTTTAGTAGATAATATGCTTATTGCAGAATTAACCAATACCGCTGATGTGCCCTTTGATAATCCACATTATCTCCTTCTAAATATCGCCATGGGGGGAACTTTAGGAGGACCTATTCCCGGTGATTTTGAACAAGACAGTATGGAAATTGACTATGTACGCTTTTATAATTAGATAGAGAACAAAAAAGGGACTAAAAAACAGTCCCTTTTAATTTGTTGGCCTACTAGGGCTCGAACCTAGACTCTTCTGAACCAAAATCAGACGTG
>JAYPMN010000001.1:0-38237 GCA_038129925.1 Flavobacteriaceae bacterium | reverse complement strand
CTGCAGCTAGTTTTATTTTGGATATAGACAAGTCCATGATTTTCGCCATTACCACAGACGAAAATGTTGCCTTTTATGCTGTTGCCCTGTATATAGCTGCAGTCGTAGAAGCCCCAGGCAGGGCGATGTTTCAAATTACCAGCCCCTTGGTTGCATCGGCATTAAATAGTAATGATTTAAGCCGTTTGGAAACCTTACTAAAAAAGAGCAGTACGAATTTGATGGTTGTCAGTGGCTTGGCTTTTTTAATCATCAACTTAAACCTATTAGATTTTTACGAGATTATTAACCAAGAAGGTTATGCTTCTGCATTTAGTGTCGTTATTATTGTTTCTTTAGGAAAATTTTTCAGCATGTCTATGGGCTGTCTAAACAACATTATTAGCAATTCAAAATATTATGCTTATGTCTTTTGGTTTTCTGTGAGTTCAGCGGTGCTTGCTGTAGTTTTAAACTATTACTTTATCAATGCTTACGGTATTATTGGTGCTGCTCTAGCTACACTAATGGTCATCGTATTCATCAATATTTGTAAAATTCTATTGATTTATGTAGTCTATAAAATTCATCCCTACAATAGTAAGTCCTTAAGTATAGTGGTGAGTATTTTTTTGATCTACGGGGTCATTTATTCTATCCCAACAATGGTCCATCCTTTCTTTTCAATCGCGATCAGAAGTTTACTGATAGTTGCTCTTTTTATGATTCCACTTTTTCTCTTACGATGGTCTTCAGATATCGAGGCTGTGATTAAGCGATTAAAAAATTATAATAGAGATTTAAAATGAATTTAGGCGAGTTTTTTGGACAGGTATTTGCCAGTATGTGAATTTTCTAAACTCGCAATATATTCTGGGGTTCCTTGGCCTACTAGATAGCCCCCTTGATCTCCCGCTTCAGGACCTAAATCAATAAGATGATCTGCGCATTTGATGAGTTCGAGATTGTGTTCAACTACAACGATAGAATGTCCGCGTTCAATTAGCGCATTAAATGATGCAATTAATTTTTGTATGTCGTGAAAATGGAGCCCTGTAGTGGGTTCATCAAAAATAAAAAGCACTTTTTCTTTGGTAGTGCCCTGACTGATAAATGAGGCGAGTTTGATTCGCTGAGCTTCACCACCTGAAAGCGTTGCTGAGGATTGTCCTAAGGTGACATAGCCTAATCCTACATCTTGAAGCGGTTGTAGCTTTTGAATGATTTTTTTGACTCGATGCCTTTCAAAAAAGGAAATAGCAGAATCTACAGTCATGTCTAACAACTGATCTATAGATACGTCATTAAATTTTACTTCTTGAATCTCTTTTTTAAAACGTTTGCCCTTACAATGCTCGCATTCTAAAATTACATCGGCCATGAATTGCATTTCGATGGTGATCGATCCCTCTCCTTTGCATTGTTCACAGCGGCCTCCATCTACATTAAAGGAGAAATGTTTTGGCAAATAACCTCTGTGCTTTGACAATTTGTTAGAAGCAAAAAGAGCTCTAATTTCGTCATAGGCCTTGATGTAGGTTACTGGATTAGATCGAGACGATCTGCCAATAGGGTTTTGATCTACAAATTCAACGCTTTTAAGAGTATCTAAATCCCCTCCTAAGTTAGTGAATGAGCCAGGTTTGTGGCTGTAGATATCGAATGTTCGCAATAGGGCAGGATAGAGGATTTTTTTGACTAAACTCGTTTTACCACTTCCTGAGACTCCACTGACTACGGTTAAACACCCCAAAGGGATCTCAATATTGATATTTTTTAAGTTGTGTTCACGCGCCCCTTTGAGCTTTAATTTTTTACTGCTTTTTCTTCTTTTCTTTGGCAGCTCGATTTGCAGATTACCGTTCAGGTAATCAGAGGTAAGTCCTTTGCTTTTTAAAATCTTTTTAAACGGTCCTTGAGCAACAATTTCACCACCGAAGGTTCCTGCTTCAGGTCCTATATCTACGATATGATCTGCAGCCTCCATGATATCTTCGTCGTGTTCAACCACAATTACAGTATTGCCTAAGTTCTTTAAACTCTTTATGACTTCTATCAACTTTTTGTTGTCCCTAGAATGTAAACCTATCGAGGGTTCATCCAGTATATACATCGATCCAACCAAACTGCTGCCCAAGGAAGTAGCCAGTTGAATCCGTTGAGACTCGCCGCCAGACAAACTGTTGGAACGACGATTGAGTGTCAGATATCCCAAACCAACTTCTTGAACAAAAGTGAGTCTGCTGTTGATCTCTTTTAAAAGCCTGCTTGCAATTTCAGTATCATGTTGGTCCAATTTGAGTTGACTAAAAAACACTGTCAGTTCATCAATTGAGATTTGGAGTAATTCGGGTAGACTTTTACCTGCTATTTTGACATATTCAGCGGCTTCTTTAAGCCTGGATCCTTTACAAAGATTACACGAAGTTTTACCTCTGTAACGCGAGAGTAATACTCGATTTTGAATTTTATAATTTTTGGCTTCTATTTTTTTAAAGAAACCATGAATCCCAGTGAAATAGGAGTTGCCATTCCATACCAAGTCTCTTTGCTCCTTGGATAGTTCGAAATAGGGTTTGTGTATCGGAAAATCAAAGCGGTAGGCTTGATCGATAAGTTTGGTGTAAAACTTCCGCATTCCTGTTCCTCTCCAAGGTACAATTGCGTGATCGTAAATTGAGAGGCTGGTGTCAGGTACTACCAACTCTGGATCTATACCGATGACATCCCCAAATCCTTCACAGTTTGGACAGGCACCTAACGGGTTGTTAAAGCTGAAAAGGTGCACATTGGGTTGGATAAAATCCATACCGTCCAACTCAAATTTATTTGAAAATTCAGTTCGTTTTTCATCTTTTAGTTTCAATAGAGAACAATAGCCCTTTCCTTCGTAAAACGCCATTTCTACTGCATCTGCAATCCTGTTATAAAAGTCTTCTTCATGGCGCACTACTAGACGGTCAATAACCAAATCAAACCCGTCTTTCGGTGCTTCAACCAAACGATCTAAAGAAAGAGTTTTACCCTGATTGTAAATACGGGCAAATCCTTGCTGTATGAATATTTTTATTTTTTCTTCTATGCTGCGATCGCCTTCTTTTTCGATAGGAGCGAGCAGCAAGAGCTTGTCCCCGGCCTCCAACCTTTTAATTTGATTTACCACATCGGTAACAGTATCTTTTTTTACCTCTCTATTTGAAACAGGGGAGTAGGTTTTTCCAATTCGTGCGAAGAGGAGTTTGATGTAATCGTAAATCTCTGTTTTAGTACCTACAGTTGATCTAGGATTTGAGGTATTTACTTTTTGTTCAACCGCTATAGCTGGTGCTAAGCCTTTGATAAAATCTACTTTGGGTTTGCTCAACCTCCCCATAAACTGACGTGCATAAGACGAAAGACTTTCTACATACCTTCTTTGTCCTTCTGCGTAGAGGGTATCAAAAGCTAAAGAGGATTTCCCTGAGCCAGACAAACCGGTCATCACCGTTAATTTATTTCGGGGAATCACTAAATCCACATGCTTTAAGTTGTGCAGATGGGCTCCCTTGATGATGATGTTTTGCTTCGGATCGACATCCAAAATGTTTTTCATAGCGTTTATAAAAGGTCGACAATTTACAATTTTTAAGTTTTAAATCCTTTGAGATTCAGAATGGATCGAACGATAAACAACAAATACTTGAAGTCTTGATTTTACTCTAAAAAAATGCCACAAAATGATATATAAATAAAAAAATGTATATTTGCATACTAAAGTGTATGCATATAAAATAAAATTACTTGAAGAAATTCCGGTTTTTTTAATGGCTATTGGCCTAAGTAATTTTATTTATGAAAACAAACACTAATACCCTTTCAGATTCTGCATTAGTTGATCAGTACTGCAACGGTTCTGAGCTAGCATTGGAAAACCTCGTCAACCGACACCAAGCTCGAGTCTTTAATTTTATCAATTCTAAAGTTCAAGATCGTGATACTGCGGAGGATATATTTCAAGACACTTTTGTAAAAGTTATTAAAACAATTAAAAGTGGTAAATACAATGAAGAAGGTAAGTTTCTTCCTTGGATTATGCGTATCGCTCACAATTTGGTCATCGACTTTTTTAGGAAGAACAACCGTATGCCTAAAGTAAGAAATACTGAAGAGTTTGATATTTTTCAATTCATCTCTGATAATTCTCTAAATGCTGAACACAGTATGGTACAAGATCAGGTAGTTAAAGATTTACAAAAACTAGTTCAAGAGCTTCCAGAAGATCAAAAGGAGGTTTTGATTATGCGTTTATATCGAGACATGAGCTTTAAAGAAATTGCTGAAAATACTAATGTCAGTATCAACACTGCCCTAGGAAGAATGCGTTATGCCATTATCAATCTTAGAAAGTTGATAGAACAAAATCAGATTATTTTAAATAGTTAGGCAATTTTTTATCTTTTTTACCGTTAAAAGAGATAAAAAGTATTTAATGGAAAAAAATTACTCTTCAAATACATCATTTGGACAAAAAACTAACCAACCACGAAAAATCGTTGTGGATCGTATTTTAGCCTTTTCAAAAGCATATTCTAGAGAACAAGAAAATTCTTCAGCTTTAGATTTATTGAAAAACTAGATTATTTTTTGTAAGCTTCTAAAACAGACTTACGACCAATAGTTTTAGTAATAATGTCTCTTTCTAAATCCCAGCCTCTTGCTGGACTGTATTCACGACCATACCATATAATTTGTAGGTGAAGATCATTCCATTTTTCTTTTGGAAATAATCTTTTGGCATCGCGTTCCGTTTGCACCACATTTTTTCCGTTTGAAAACCCCCAGCGATACATCAGTCGTTGGATATGAGTGTCTACAGGAAAGGCAGGAACTCCAAAAGCTTGTGCCATGACAACACTTGCTGTTTTATGACCGACGGCAGGCAAGGCCTCTAGAGCATCAAAATCTTGAGGGACTAAACCCTGGTGCTTTTTAAGTAGTATATTCGATAAGCCGTGTATCCCTTTAGATTTCATTGGTGACAATCCAACAGGCCGTATTATATCTCGAATTTCCTCCACCGTTAGTTTTACCATTTCAACAGGGGTAGAGGCCCTGGCAAAAAGTAAAGGGGTAATTTGGTTCACCCTCGCATCTGTACTTTGAGCTGAGAGCAGTACCGCTATGAGCAGTGTATATGGGTCTTTATGATCTAAAGGAATTGGAATCTCTGGATATAATCTCTCCAAAGTTTCTATGGCAAAAGCGACTTTTTCTTTTTTTGTCATCGAGATTTTTTATCTTCGAAAATACAAAACGCTATGAATTATGAATACATTAAAAGCAGGAGATAAAGTACCTCCATTTACCGTAAACGATCACCTAGGCAACCCACAATCCTTAGACAAATACAAGGGATCTAAAGTGGTTGTTTTTTTCTATCCTAAAGCAAATACACCTGGTTGTACTGCTGAGGCTTGCGATTTAAGAGACCATTATTCTGAATTGACCAAGGCTGGATACGTACTTCTTGGAGTCAGTGCTGATACTGAAAAGGCACAAAAGAATTTTGTTGATAAATTTAATTTCCCTTTTCCATTACTTGCTGATACTGAAAAAGAAGTCATCAATGCCTTTGGTGTCTGGGGATTAAAAAAATTTATGGGTAAAGAATACGACGGGATCCACCGTAAAACATTTATCATAGATGAAGTAGGAATTGTAGAACGTGTAATTGATAAAGTCAAGACCAAGGAACACGCTGCACAGATTTTGGAGTAGTATATTTTTAAAATCTAAAAAAATGCTCCTCTAATAAAAGAGAACAGCGTCCTAATCCGATAAAATAAAAAGGGGGACTAAGACTTGAACCCAAACATTTGATTTTTCTTGATCATTTCGGCGATACCAATGGGAAGGTCATCTTCCCAACCCTTTTCATTCTTTCTAATTTTCTGAAGAATTTTTCTGGAAAATATATTGAGATAGTTTTCTTCATAATCAAATATATCTACGATTTTCCCATTGTATTTAAAGAATTTATAGAAGTCCTTCATACGGGGGTGGAGTTTCAGATTGTTGCTATCAATGATGTTGCCAGTTTCCGAATTCCGCATGGGGTAGAGGTATACTTTTAGGTTGTTGTAAAACATTTTTCCAAATGCTTCAAGTATCCCCCCGCTCAAGTCTTGATAGTATTGTTCATCAAAAATCTCTACAAAATTACTGACTCCCATAGATAGACCAACCTGTTTTTTGGTGTAGTGAGAAAAATAATCGACTAATCTGTAATATTCCTTAAAGTTTGAAATCATTACAGTATGGCCAAGTGAACAGAGAAGTTTAGCACGGTCCATAAAGTCTTTTTCATCAATCTCTCCTTGAGCTCTGAGATTGGAAAGGGTGATTTCAAAAATGACCTCTGTTTTATTTTCATCTACATTTTCTTCCTTTGTAAAAACCTCATAAGATTTTTCAAGCATATCGATATTGACTCTAGTAACTGGTCTAAAACTACCTCTTAGTGCAAGTATATTTTTTTTGTAAAGTACACGTGCTGGAAGTACATTATTACCATGAGAATCAAACATTACAGCTTCAGTCATTCCATTTCGAATCAACTGCAGACTCATAAGGCGATTGTCAACGTACTTAAACTGTGGTCCCGAAAAATTAATGGTATCTATTTCTATGGCATCACTATCGATACCGTCGTAAAGATAACGTAGGAGTTTTTTGGGATTGTGATGCTTATAAAAGGCACCATAGACAAGGTTGACCCCCATAAAGCCCAAAGCTTCTTGCTGCAGACGTGCCTCAGTTTGGTGAAATCGAACGTGGAGTACTATTTGATTGTAGGCCCCTTCAGGTTCTATTTGAAAACGAATACCCATCCAACCATGGCCTTTAAACTTTTTTGCAAAGTCAATGGTAGCCACTGTATTGGCAAGGGTAAAAAACATTTTATTGGGTTGATCTTCTTTAGGAATTCGTTTTTTTAGAAGGCGCATTTCATGCGTCATCATTTTGTCTAAACGGGTTTCCGTAACATAGCGTCCGTCGGCTTCTTCACCGTAAATGGTATCGCTAAAATTTTTATCGTAAGCACTAATCGTTTTGGCGATGGTACCAGAGGAACCACCCACTTTAAAAAAATGACGGGCAACTTCTTGTCCAGCTCCTATTTCAGCAAATGTTCCGTAGATGTAAGGGTTGAGATTGATTCGAAGCGCCTTGGCTTCAATGGAAGGTTTGTTATCGAAACCGTGATCTCCTTTAATTGTGACGCTCATTCTTTATTTTGTTATCCCAAAAATACAAAGTTCCATGGTATGTAAAAAGCAAAACGGTACCTTTGTTCAAAGATGTTGAAAATTCAATTTTTAGGCACTGGAACTTCTCAAGGCATACCGATTATAGGAAGCAAACATCCGGTCTGTTTGAGCGAAAATCCAAAAGATAAAAGACTCCGAGTCTCAGTTTTGATTCAATGGGAAAATACCAGTTTGGTAATCGACTGTGGACCTGATTTTCGACAACAAATGCTGCGAACCGAATGCAATCATCTAGACGGTATTTTATTTACCCACGAACACGCTGATCACACTGCAGGTTTAGATGATATCCGTCCTTTTTTCTTTCGTCAAGGAGTTATTTCAGTTTACGGTAATAAGCGGGTTATGGAGAACTTAATGACTCGTTTTGGGTATATTTTTTCTTCTGTAAACAAATACCCAGGCGCCCCTTCAGTAGCTCAACACATCATTAATTCTCAAACCCCCTTTGGGTTTAAAAATAAAACCATAATACCGGTGGAAGTTTATCACAATACCCTTAGCGTTATGGGCTATAGAATCGACAACTTTTGTTACTTAACAGATGTCAAAACCATAGCCGAGGAGGAGGAGCAGAAATTAATGAACCTTGATGTTTTGGTTTTAAGTGCACTTCGAATTGAACCTCACCCCAATCACCTTAATCTTGAAGAAGCATTGGTAATGATTAAAAAAATTAAGCCCAAAAAAGCTTATCTAACTCATATCAGTCATTTGATGGGCTTTCATGATGAAGTGAGTAAAACGCTTCCCAATAATGTTTTCCTAGCCTATGATACTTTAACTGTAGCATCCAATTGAGCACTATGAAATTCAAAATTGTTTTTTACCTCTTTTTATTTGTCTGTATCATCTTATTTTTTCAGTTGATCAACACCAATAAAATTTTAAATCACCAAGATCGTTTAATTCAAAATCAGAACAGTTTACAACTTCAGTTAAAAGATTCACTGTCTAATTTAAAAGCCAGTTTAGAGGTGAAAAAGTATTTTAGCATAGAAAGAGATCAGGCGATCAAAGTTAAAATTGATCCTATTAAGGCAGAATTGATGGCATATAATACCCAAGGAGGTTTAGGGGAATTGATTAAAAATCTCCCTGAAGAACGCTTTTTAATTGATAATATTCAAGTGGTAAATTACGAATGGATTTTAATAGGATTTCGCTCTAGTCAACATTGTGGTCAAGCCTTTTTGACTTATAAAAAAGGGAATGACGGTTATAGCTTTAAGACTATAGAATCTGTAATAAATCCGCTATAAATTTGTTTTGTCCAGCCAAGCAAGCATTAGCGTAAAATTTTCCTGAGAGACATTATGACCGTCTTCAAACTCGTTGTAAGTAATTTCCTCGTTCGCATTACTCAGGGGGAGTATAGTGGTTCTTGGAAGACTAATAGGAATGACTTGATCGTTGATGCCATGACTAGAATAAGCAATAAAATTGGGAGGCGAGCTGCTGTCGACACTTTCGTGAACCATACCGCTTAAAGCTATAATTCTCCTGATTCTGTCCGAGTGATGGTAGGCAATTGCCCAACTCAATATAGCCCCTTGACTAAATCCCAACAAACTGATGTCATCAGCATCCAGCTTATGAATTTTAATGAGTTCATCTACAGTATCAACGATCAATTGTACCGCATTCCAGGCGGCTTCAACTTCTGAGGTTGGTGCTCCAGAAGGATCCATTTGAAGAGGGTACCAGGCATAACTGTTAGGACCCATAGCTAACGGAGCCTGTATAGCGATTACTGTATGGTTTTTGGGTAAATACGGTGCAAAGCTGAATAAATCGTCTGCATGGCTGCCATATCCGTGAATCAAGATAATGGCTGGTGAGGTTTCTTTTTTAGAGACACTTGCGTGTTGAATACGATATTCAAGCATTTAAAATGGATTAATTGTTGAGTTGAAGTGCATTGCTTCTTAAACAGCCATATACTTTTCCTTTAATCGTACTACCTAGAAAAAGACAGTTTTTTGAGGTTGAGTATAAATCAGATTTTTCGAGTGTACTGCTTCCTTTAGGCGAAAACAAAGTGAAATCTGCTGTTTCACCTAGTGTAAACCCACTGTCTTTTATTTTAAAAGCTTTTTTACCTCTTGTCAAAAACAAAATGACCTTATCTAGAGGGAAGTAGTTGAGTAAAATACCAAATGATGCTTCTAGTCCGATACTGCCTTCTTTCGCACGAACAAACTCCAAATCTTTGAGTTCGGGATTTAGAGGTTGGTGTAGGCTAGTAACTGTATCGATGGTCCCATCTAAAAGCCCTTCTCTAAGTGCTCGCTGATCTTTGCTACTTCTTAAAGGGGGGGTAATCTTAAAATTTGCATCAAAATCCACAAGATCTTCCTCAGTGGCGTGTAAATGTGCAACAGCCACTCCACAGCTTATTTGAAGTCCTTTTTTCTTTGCGTTTCTGATCAATTCTACACTCTCAGCAGTCGAGATATAGGGTATATGCATCCGCCCTTGAGTGTATTCTAAAAGCTGGATATCACGAGCTAGTGTACTTGTTTCTGCGATATGCGGTATGGCTTTAAGTCCGAGATTTGTACTCACCTCTCCCTCATGCATCTGACCGCCGTTACTCAGATTAGAGTCAAGTGGATAGGCTTGAATTATGCCGTCAAAACTTTGAACATAATCCAGCGCTATCCGCAACAAATTCGGGTTTTTAAGCGTGATGTTAAAATCTCCAAAGGCAATTGCACCTGCTTTGTGCATTTCAAAAAGAGGAGCTAGATTTTCTCCCTTTGAAGCCTCTGAAAGGGAAGCGCTGATATGCATTAGAGTAGCTAAGCCTTGTGACTGTTGGAGTAGATGACTGACGTCTGTTAACGAATCTAAAGCTGGATTGGTATCTGGATTGAGTACGATGTGGGTAAACCCACTTTTTGAAGCGGTAAGCAAACCGTTTGCTAGAGTTTCGCGTTCCTCATAACCTGGCTCTCCAAATGAAACACAAGGATCAAACCAACCGGATGAAAGATGAAGGTCTTTTTTGTCGATTACTGATGCCTCCTCGACTTCAATCTGATCTTCTATTTGGGTAAGTAACCCATCGACAACCAACACATCCTTTTTTTGATTGTGAAAAGGACTCTTTTCATTAATTAAGGTTGCGTTTTTAAAAAGTATCTTCATTTAAATCAGATCCGTACAAAAGTATAAACAATTTTGAAAACATCAGAAGCTTGTTAGCTCAAACTGAAATTGATCCTTGGTGGACTTTTGCGCCAAGCTGTTTATACCCTCATCACTCACTTGTAGTACTCGAGGATAGCCACCCGTAGTTTGAGCATCTCGCATTAATATTACCAAAGTGCCGTCGGGAGTGCACTGAATAGTACCGGGAAGCACAGGTGCCGTCCAAATAGAGGGTAGCTCATGGACTAGTTTTTCCACTAAAACATAGGCCATTCTTGAGTTTTTATTGCTAATAGTAAATACTTGCTTTGCCAGTTGATCTTGTGCTTTTTTAGGAAGTAGATGAAATTCAGGCCCATTATAAACTGGTATGATATCGTTTTGATTAGGCTCTGTTAATGTAAGACGTGCTCCCTTTTGGAGATTTAGATCGACTTGGCCAATGGGAATTAATTTGGTTTTACTGATCGTTGCTTCTGGCGTAATTCCCTGATACTGACTCCTACTGTTGAGTATTTTAGGGTTTTTAAATCCCCCCGCAACTGCCAAATAGGTTCGTTTTCCATGGTGGGCGTTACCAAACTGCAAGAGATCATTTTCTTTGATTTTAATTGCCCTAAAATTATTGATGGGTTTTTCGTTGAGTTTTGCATTCATATCCGCCCCTGCAAGAGCAATAGTGGTTGATTGGTGAAAGCGTAGTTTGGGTCCCTTAAAGCACATTTCAAGTACCGCACTTTGTTTATGATTATTCAGGAGACTATTTGCCATTTGCATGGCAGTTAGATCCATTGCACCACCAATTGGGACACCCGTGTTTTGGATACCAAAACGACCTAAATCTTGGATACTGCTGTGAATACCAGTCAGGAGAACCTCAATCATAAGGGTTTGATTTTAAGGGTTCCGTGTTCTCTTTGCTTTTCGAGCTTCAAAAACTCTAATTTTGAAATGGATAGAAATTGAATTGAATCTCCAGCCTTTGCAAAACAGGGATTTTTCTTTTTAGGTTCAAATAGGGAGCATGGGGTTTTCCCGATAAGATGCCATCCGCCGGGGCTTTCTAAAGGATAAATCCCGGTCTGCTTTCCACCTATGCCGACACTCCCTCGGTCTACTCGAGGAATTGGTGTTGACTTTCTTCTGCACTCCAGTACTTTTGGCAACCCACTTAAATATAAAAAGCCAGGCAGGAATCCTATAAAATTGACTTGATAGTTCGCTGAGGTGTGCTCTCTTACCAATGTTGCTGTACTGATATTGAGTTGGTTTGCCAGTGATTTAATGTCAGGAGCCATACTCTCTTCGTAGCATACAGGTATTTGCCATGTTTTCTGTTTTGTAAAGGAAAAAGTGGAAAGGGAATCAAAAAGTAAATACAAACGGTTTGGATAGTCTTCTAAATAATGAATATCACAGTTGTGGTAAAGCATAAGGGATCTGTAGCCTTGAGTGATTTGAGAGACTTCGTTAAACTCTTTTAAAATGGCTTCTTGAAATACAATAAGCTGTTTTAGAGGGCTTGGGTTAGCTTCCGTATCCCATTCGAGGACAGCCACCTTTGGATGGGTGATAAAAAAACGAAAAGGAAGTGCTTTTTCCATTTTTATGAATCACCTATTTCTAAGTTGCTCAGTGCACTTTTTAATAAACTTGCTGCATTTGGATGATCCCCGTGTACACAGAGTGTTTTCGCATCTAGAGAAATCCAATTGCCATTAATTGAGTACACCCCCTTGTTTTGTATCAGATTTTTAATCCTTTGGGATATTAATCTTGAATCGTTGAGAACCGAATAAGCCTCTGACCGAGCGAGTAATTGTCCGTTGTCTTCATAGGCACGGTCAATAAACGCTTCATTCCAATACTTTATACCTTTTTTATCAGCGAGTTTTGCTAAGTGTCCTTTGGATGAGGTAAAAATGATCACCTCTGAACTAACAGACGCAACAACTTCTAAAAATATACTTGCAACTTCTTCTTTATGTATGCAGTCGTGATACAATGCACCATGAGGTTTGATATGGTTTAGTTTTTCTAAAGGCAATTGTTCAAATAGAAGTGAAAGTTGTTGTTCTATACTTTGGTAAAGCTCTTTTTGATCTATTTTTAAAGAATGCCTCCCAAAATTAGAAGGGTCTGGATACGAGGGATGAGCACCGATTAGTACATTATGTTTTTTTGCAAGTTCAATGGTCTTTTTAATTTCAAGTAGATTCCCTGCGTGTCCGCCACAGGCAATATTACAGGCCTGAATAAGAGGCATAAGGCCAGTGTCGTCACCCATTGCTTCTCCTACATCTGCATTGATGTTAAACTTAATATCCATTAAAAAAATTGAAATACTGAACCCAGTGTTCTCACACTTAAAAATAGAGAAATAATTACAATCAAAAACCCAAATAGATTTTGATACCAATTATTTTTTGATTTACCCAACCAAGAAGCTTTATTCATTATCCATAAAAGAATAGCTGCAATTATGGGGAGCAGTATGCCATTGGCGATTTGAGCAAATTGGATGATCAGTATAAACTTTAGACCGGTAGAAGCAAGTAACATTCCGAAAAGTATGACAATTGCCCAACTGCGTTGAAAAGAGCGGGAAGTTAAATCCGTACTCCAGCCAAAACACCCGCAAACCACATAAGCTGCCGCCAAAGGAGCAGTGATAGAACTTGTAATTCCAGCTGCAAATAAGCCGATTGAAAGTAAATATTTAGCTCCATCACCAAAAATGGGAGCCAAGCCCAAAGCTAAATCTACAGCGTTATTTATTGTTGTCGCCTCCACACCCGCAGCCGTTATGATAATGCTGATGGATATCAATCCTCCAAGAGTTAACGCAATCAACATATCTTTTATAGCAAACGGAAGATCTGCTTTTGTTATCCATTTTTCGCGAACTAATTCAGTGTGTAGAAACAAATTATAGGGTACTATGGTGGTGCCTACCAATCCTATGATACTCAATAAGCTAGATTTAGGAGTTGAAAACCAGAAAAGTCCCGAAAAAATTTGAGCAAGCGAGGGCCTTGTAGCAATAGCAGTGACCAAGAAAGACAAGCTCATAATGACTACCAAAAAAATAAGGCTACGTTCAAGAAGTTTGTATTTCCCTATCAAAAGTAATGTTGAAGCGATCAGACCGATGAGGATAGGGTAAAGTTTGAGATTTATGACTGAGCTTTGAAAACTAAAGCTGCCGATTAAAGTTTCTAAACCCAAAGCAGCACCACTAATGTTTCCTGCTTCGTATGCTGTATTACCAATCATTATGGCCCCAAAAATGAGAATTAATACAAAGTTACGTGCCCAAGGGATCTTAATTTCTTCCCTAAGTACTTCAATGATACTTTTTCTGCCTATGATTCCAATCCGAACTGCCATACCTTGAAGAACAATTGCTGCACCAATCGATAAAATAATAGCCCAAAGCAGTTGGAAGCCAAATGCTACCCCTACTAAAGTACAGAGTGTTACCGTTCCAGGACCGATAAAGGCTGCTGCCACTAAGGGACCCGGACCAAAATTTTTTAAAAAACGTCTAAACATCAGGGGTTTTGTGTTAAAGGTAGCTTACTAAACAAAGCTATACAAGTCTATAGCTTTTCTATTAACCTATTTCATCCCTTCAAATACCCCCAAACCAAACAGGGCATAATCATACTTTACAGGGTCTTTAGAGTCAAATCTCCGAAGACTTAAATCCAGTTCCTCAACTGCTTTCTGATCGTTTTGTTTGCGTTTTAGTAAACCCAGACTTCTAGCAACGTTTCCGCTGTGAACATCAAGCGGACAAGAAAGTTGAGCAGGAGATAGGCTTTTCCAAAGACCAAAATCCACTCCGTTTTTAGCATCTCTAACCATCCATCTTAAAAACATATTGATGCGCTTAGCAGCTGAACCTTTGAAGGGGTCTGCGACGTGCTTTTCAGTTCGCTTTTCATGTTTTAATTCAAAAAAAGAATTTCTGAATTCGTGTATGTTTTGATCTAGGCGTTGAATGCCTAATACTTTTGAAAAAGCAGCTTCCAAACCCCCATGATGGGTATAAAGTTGTCGTAAGGCTTTAATAAAATAGCGAAGATCAGTGCTGTTAAAAGTACGATGTACAAAAGAATCAATAGAGTCTAGATCCGCTGGTTTGTGTTCCATAACAAAATGGTAGGGGTCATTACCCATCAGTTCCAGCATACGCATTCCGCTTTTGATTATACTGAGTCGATTACCCCAGGCGATAGAAGATACCAAAAAACCACTGATTTCTATATCCTCTTTTTTCTGAAAGAGATGTGGTATTTGAATGGGATCTTGTTCCAAAAATTGGGGCTGTTCGTAGGTAGCCGCCTTGTGATCTAAAAAATCTTTAAGTTGCTCTGAATTCAATACTTTATTGCTCCGTCTATAATGCTGATACTGCGGTCTGCTCTTTTGGCTAACTCTTTGTTGTGGGTGACAATTACAAAACTGCATTGCTGCTCTTCACGCAGTTCAAAAAATAAATCGTGGAGCTGATCTGCATTTTCTGAATCCAGATTTCCGCTAGGTTCATCTGCGAATATGATCTTTGGGTCATTGATCAAAGCCCTGGCTACAGCTACACGTTGCTGCTCGCCTCCTGATAGCTGCGTAGACTTGTGATTTGCTCTATCCTTAATTCCTAATCGTTCTAATAGTGCCAACCCCTTTTTCTCTGCCTCCTCAGTGTCTGAACCAGCAATCCAGGTGGGTAAGCAGACATTCTCTATGGCTGTAAACTCGGGGAGTAGTTCGTGGAATTGGAAGATAAAACCCATATTTTGATTCCTAAACAAAGACAACTCTTTATCTCCGAGTTTGGTAGTGTCAGTTCCGTTTAAAAATACACGACTATTGGGATCAGTATTAGGTCGATCTAAAGTACCTAAAATATGAAGTAAGGTTGTTTTTCCCGCTCCTGAAGGACCCACTATGGTGACAATCTCTTTTTCGTTGATCTCTAAATCAATCGATTTTAACACGTCGAGTTCACCGTATTTTTTAGAAATTCGAACAGCTTGTAATAGTGGTTTCATAGAAAGTATCAAATTTAATTCTTTTTATCCATCTATTCAGATTCATATTTAAGATTAAACAAACGTTCAAAAAAAAGTGAATAAAAAGCACGATTTGAAATAAATTAACTCTACAAGACTGCTAAATGCAGACGAGTTTTTATATATTTGTTTAACAAATTAAAAAAAAAGTTGCTCAAAACTATATATTTAGCAGGAGGTTGTTTTTGGTGTACGGAAGCTGTTTTTCAGCGAATCAAAGGTGTGCAAAATGTCGTGCCAGGCTATATTGATGGTAAAATTAAAAATCCAGCATACCGTGAAGTTTGTACAGGGAGAACAGGTCATACTGAGGCAATATCAATTGCGTATGATGAGAGTCAGGTTCAATTGACTGATTTGCTCTTGATTTTTTTTAATACCCATGATCCTACCACATTAAACCGTCAAGGAAACGACGTAGGAACTCAGTACCGATCCGGTATTTATTTTACCGATTCAGAACAAAAAGAAATTGCTGAAATGGTAATTGAGCAACTGACTAAAGAAGCAGTTTTCAAACATGAGATTGTGACTGAGCTGAAAGAGGCTTCCCCCTTTTATGAAGCGGAGCAGGGGCATCACAATTATTTCAATCGAAACCAAGAGCAGCCCTATTGTTCCTATGTAATCCATCCTAAGATGGAAAAACTAAAACACTATTTTTCAAACCACTTAAATGAATCTTATGAATGATAATTTTGATATCGAAACCTTACCGATAACAGAGCAAATAAAAACAAATTACGAAGACATTATCCATTTGCTTGGGGAAGATAAATTACGCGAGGGCTTATTAAAGACTCCGGAGCGCGCCTCAAAGGCAATGAAGTTTTTAACAGGTGGCTACGAGCAAGATCCCAAACAAATTCTTCAAAGTGCGATGTTTGAGGAGAATTACAACGAAATGGTCATTGTCAAAGAGATTGAACTCTATTCACTATGTGAACACCACCTTTTACCATTTTTTGGAAAAGCACATGTCGCTTATGTTCCAAACGGAAGAATTGTAGGACTGAGCAAAATTCCACGTGTAATCGATGTGTTTGCAAGAAGATTACAAGTACAGGAGCGTCTTACTGAACAAGTATTAGACTGCATCAACGATACACTTCAACCTAAAGGAGTTGCTGTAGTTATAGAGGCTTCTCATATGTGTATGATGATGCGCGGTGTACAAAAGCAAAATTCAACCACGACAACTTCAGGGTTTAGAGGTGTATTTAAAGATACAGATACTCGAAACGAGTTTTTGAATCTGATTCAATCAAAACTATCCTAGTCTTAAGTCTCAGGATTTTTTAAAAAAACGTTTGAATCCAATACGCTTTAGGATTTTCTTTTCAAATTCCCAAAAGAATCTGAATTGAAAGAAGATTGTGCCAAAAAAAAGCAGTAAAACTTGGTAGGCAGGAAAAACGATTAATATTCGGATGATCCAATATAGCAATTCCCCGCCCCAGATGGATCTAAAGGCTTCCGGATGTATATTGAAGAAATCAAGTATGGGTTTAGCAACCTTAACACTCATGGAACCCGTTAAACCAAAAACAATAAAGACTACAACTAACTGAAAATTAGAAGTAATTTTCCATTTTTGTTTTAGGCGATTAGAATACAATAGCTTTTATTTGAGTAAAGAAGCGATCTGACTAGCGAGTTCTTCTCCAATTCGGTCTTGAGCTTCTAAAGTAGCCGCACCGATGTGTGGAGTAAGTGAGATTTTATCATGCATAAGCAGCTTAATCTCTGGTTTAGGTTCGTTTTCAAAAGTATCGAGACCAGCAAAAGAGAGTTGCCCTGAGTCTAAAGCATCAATCAGAGCAACCTCATCAAGTACACCACCACGTGCAGCATTGATAATCGCAGCACCTTTTTTCATTTTTGAAAAAGCAGCTTTATCGATGACATAGTCTTTTTGTGCAGGAACGTGTAAGCTAATAAAATCAGACTGCTCTAAGAGACTGTCCATATCTTGAGTTTTGATTTCTTCAGTGACAGAAGCCCCAGAAAACAAAGAAACTTTAATTGCAGCTTTATCGATAAACTTGTCTGCAGCGATTACATTCATACCAATTCCAAGCCCAATCCGAGCAACCTCTTGCCCGATCCGCCCAAAACCAATAATTCCAAGGGTCTTCCCTCTAAGTTCAACCCCTTTAGCATAGGCTTTTTTAAGCCCTTTAAAGTTGGTTTCGCCCTCTAGAGGCATACTTCTATTAGCGTCGTATAAAAAGCGTACTCCTCCATAAAGATGAGCAAAAACCAATTCAGCTACAGAGGCAGAGGAAGCTGCTGGCGTATTGATAACATGCAGCCCTTTTGATTTGGCGTATTCAACGTCTATATTGTCCATACCCACACCTCCTCGTCCTATGAGTTTGAGATTCGGACATTTATCAATAAGTTCTTTACGAGCAGTAGTAGCACTTCTTACCAATAATCCAACGATTTCATTGGAGTTGATGTAGTTGACCAATTGTTCTTGTGCGACATTGGTTGTAATGACCTCAAAGCCATCAGCTGTTAGTGCATCTATACCGGTTTGAGATATGCCGTCGTTTGCTAATATCTTCATAGTTTTTTTATTATTACTGTGTAAGCTTAATGTTTTTTTTCTAGTATTTGCATACAATCAACCAAAGTCTCGATACTTCCAATGGACATGGCATTATACATAGAGGCACGATATCCACCTACAGAACGGTGACCTTTGAGTCCGCTAATACCAGCTGTTTGGCATAAGCTGTCAAAGGCTGCTGTAAGTTCAGAATCTTTGAGGTTAAAAGTTGCATTCATCTCGGACCGGTCTTCTTTAGCAGCAAAACCTTCAAAAAGACTATTACGGTCGATTTCTCCATAAAGCAGCGTAGCTTTTACAGAATTTTTATCTCCTAAAGCCTTTATTCCCCCTTGAGTTTCAATCCAACGCATGTTGAGCATGGAGGTATAAACAGCAAATACAGGGGGTGTATTAAACATACTGTCCTTGCTGGTATGGACTTCATAACTCATCATAGAGGGTATGGCTCTAGAGACTTTTCCTAAAAGAGACTCTTTCAGAATCACTAAAGTTGTACCTGCTGGGCCCATATTTTTTTGTGCTCCAGCGTAAAACAAGTCAAATTTTGAATAATCAAAAGCTCTTGAGAAAATATCTGAACTCATATCGGCAACTAGGGGGGCATCCGTTTCCGGAATGGATTTAAATTGGGTTCCGAAAATGGTATTGTTAGTTGTAAGGTGGAGATAATCCAAGCCAGTGGGGATGGAATAATCTTTCGGGATATAGTTGTAATTTTGGTCTTTCGAACTTGCTATCTCAATTACTTCACCGAACAATTTGGCTTCTTTAATCGCTTTGTCAGACCAAGTACCCGTGTTGAGATATCCCGCTTTGTTTTCTAATAAGTTATAAGCTACCATCAAAAATTGAAGGCTGGCACCACCTTGGAGAAAAATTGCTTTGTACCCTTTGCCTTCTAGATCTGTCAGTCGCAGTGCACGTTCGCAAGCTTCGTCCATGATGTCTATAAAGGCTTTACTTCGGTGAGAAATTTCAATTAGAGAAAGTTTAGAACCTTCGAGTTCTTTAACTGCTTCAGCAGCCTGGTGCATCACCTCTTTTGGTAGTATAGAGGGACCGGCACTAAAATTATGAAGACCCATAGCTTTTTTTGAAGTGTTTAATTTTTTGCAAATATTGCGATTCTAAGGCTAAATCAAGAGTTTTTGGACTGTTTTTTTTGTTGGAGTTGTTAACACCTGCATTTCCATTCAAGGGGTAAAAAAAATTGGACTGTAATTTCATCAAGCCCAACTAGAGTTTTTTTAAAAATGCAAGAGTGTCAACCCCGTCAGCATAGTCATTTAGTTTGGGCTGTTGGGCTTTACCAAAGGGGATAGCATTGATGAGTTCCATCTTTGAAATTACACATTGGATCTTATCCTTTTGGGAATCCAAAATTTTATTTAAATCCTCAAGCTTATCATAGTATTCATAGTGAACACAGGCTATTGGGGCACTAAATTCTGAATTTTCTCTTAAAATTATAAATCCATTTTCAAGAAAATCAAACTCACTCATCAAAAATATTGCCTTATTGTAATCATAATTGTTAGCATATTTGGCATGCTGAATGATCTCTGATAACGGGTAAAGTCCACCAAAGATAAGATTGAGATCGTAGTTTTTAGGCAAATACAGTTTAGAGACATTCCTACAGCCTAATCCAAAATATTGCAAAATGTCAAGCCCAAGTTTTTGAAGGTCCTCTTGGCTTTCACCCCCGTCTAAAACAGCAATCCCATTTCTGTTTTTTCGAATGATATGTGGATAGTTACCAAAATAATGATCAAAATAGCGACCTGCATTATCAGATCCAGTTGCAATTACAGCATCAAAATTAGAAAAGGGCTCTTTGGTAAAAGTAAAACAGTATTCATCCGCTTCATTTTCCAAAAAGCGACAGAGAAAGGGGAGTAAATGTTCGTCTTTTGAGGCGCATTTAATAGTACTTTGATGACCGCTCAACCAAACACAAATCAAATCGTGGAAACCAACTAGTGGAATGTTTCCAGCCAAAATAAGCGCAATATTCTTTGGTTTGGATATAGGTGTAGAATTATAGGGTTGTAGCCATGAGTTTAAGTGGTCTTCAGTTAAGACATTTCCCCAATCTGTAAATGATTTGGTGATATTTTCATATGTGAACCATCCGTTGGCCGCAGCAGCTAGTTTTACACATTTATTGAGGTCTGTATAGGTTGACTCATCACCCTTGAAATGAAGCAGGTAATCTCCTAATTTAACAAGGGCTTTGAAGCGATTTAAGTTTGCAGTCATTTCTTTGTCCAGTAACGATGAAGGTATTACTTTTGCGCAAATGTAAGCAAAGAAAATTGCTATGGCTATAATCATTACTGACGAATGCATTAATTGTGGTGCTTGCGAACCAGAATGTCCCAATACCGCAATTTATGAGGGTGCGGAAGATTGGCGTTATCAAGACGGAACATCTTTAAAAGGAGATGTGGTTCTGCCTAACGGAAAGCAAGTCAACAGTGATGTATTTCAAGAGCCTGTTTCTGATGAATATTATTTTATAGTGCCGGACAAATGCACTGAGTGTAAAGGATTCCATGATGAACCCCAATGTGCAGCCGTTTGTCCTGTTGATTGTTGTGTTCCTGACGAGGATCACGTGGAGTCTGAAGAGACTTTACTTGGGAAGCAACGTTTTATGCACCCAGAAAACTAAGCAATTCTGGATGGCGAAAGTCAATCAATTCAATTGAATTTTCTCGGAGTTTGTTGGCGCAATGTTCACTTGAAAAGTAAGCGGCATCTTCTGCCCGCCACTGATCACCAAAATTAGGATGGTCAACTGCGATTTGTTCCATTTCAGTACTTTTTAAAGCAGGATGAATAAGCAATAAGGAAAATCCTTCACTTAGATTATCCAGACAGTGGTCGTAAAAGTAAGCTAAACCTCGGTTGGAAAACTCATCAAACGATCCCATGTAGATGGATTCCCAGCAGCCTTTTTCAGGTAGTTTAAATGCTGTAGCAGATTCTCCTGTGTAGGAAATGAGTTTTTTGCTTAGCACTATTGGTAAGTTGTATTCTTTGCCCAACTTTTGATAAAGGTCTATTAAATCTTGTCGAACTCCTAAAGTGTACATATGAGAATCGAGATGAGTTGGTTTTAAGCCCAAAGACAAGGCAAATTCTATTTGATTTTTCAGCTCTAAATACACCTCCTCCAAAATAGCACCATCTCGAATAGCCGTTCTTTTTGGATAAAAATAGCCTTGATGATTGACCAGTGAGGGAATTTGATCTAAAGGGGTGATCGGTCGGAAGGGATAGGTTTTCCATTCTCCAGTAAGGGTGAGGTGAATACCGTAGTCAACTTCTGGATGTTCGAGACAGAATTGAGCCATTTCAAAAAACCAGGGACAGGGTACCATTAAACTGGTCGAATTAATGGATCCTTCCAGCAGTCCGATTTGTGTGGCCTTGTTTTCCGACCATGCCATACCCGCATCATCAGCGTGTATAATCAAATATTTTTTATTCATTTCACCAAATTAAACTATTCTTTAATAAGAACTAAATTCAAGTGTAAAAGAAAGATTACTTTTGCGGAAAATTATTCTTTATGAAAGCTGGTATCGTAGGCTTACCTAATGTGGGAAAATCCACACTCTTCAATTGTCTTTCTAATGCAAAAGCGCAAAGTGCAAATTTTCCTTTTTGCACCATCGAGCCCAATATCGGTGTGGTTAATGTTCCTGATACACGCCTTCAAACTCTTGAAGAACTTGTTAAACCTGAACGTGTTTTACCAGCAACTGTTGAAATCGTAGATATTGCTGGTTTGGTAAAAGGTGCGAGCAAAGGAGAAGGTTTGGGAAATCAGTTTTTGGCCAACATTCGTGAAACAGATGCCATAATTCACGTTTTGCGTTGTTTTGACAATGACAATATCGTTCATGTTGACGGTTCAGTCAAACCAATCCGTGATAAAGAAACTATAGATATAGAGCTTCAGCTTAAAGACCTTGAAACTGTTGAGAAAAAACTTGAAAAAGTAGGTCGTGCAGCACGGACTGGTAACAAAGAAGCAATCAAAGAAAAAGAGGTACTGGATGGAGTCAAAAATGCCTTAGAGCAGTCGAAAAATGTAAGAAGCCTCGAGATGAAGGAAGAAGAGCGTCTAGAATATGTCAAGCCGTTGCAGTTGATTACTGACAAACCTGTACTGTATGTGTGTAATGTGGATGAGGCAGCTGCAAAAACTGGGAATGCATATGTCGATCAAATCAAAGAGGCTGTGGCAGATGAGGCAGCTGGTCTTTTAATATTGGCGGTAAGTATAGAGGCTGACATTAATGAACTGGACAGTTTTGAGGAGCGACAAATGTTCCTTGAGGATTTAGGGCTGGAGGAAGCAGGGGCTGCAAAGCTGATTAGAGCGGCCTATTCATTACTCAATCAACAAACTTATTTTACAGCAGGTGAAAAAGAAGTACGCGCGTGGACTATCCATATTGGAGCTACGGCTCCACAGGCAGCAGGAGTGATACATACCGACTTTGAAAAAGGTTTTATTCGTGCAGAAGTGATCAGCTATGAGGATTACGAAAACTACGGATCAGAAGCTAAAGTAAAAGAAGCTGGAAAGATGCGGGTAGAGGGTAAGGAGTACATCGTTCAAAATGGAGATGTTATGCATTTTCGATTTAACGTCTAAAACTATTGAGAAATGAACATCAGCCAATCCCAACATAAATTTCTTATAATGGCTTTTGGGATTGCTGCAATTGGTGCTGAACTTTTTAATTCCCCATTGTTTATCGCCTTAAAGCCATTGTGTACCATCTCAATTCTCGCCTATCTATTGATTTTTAGGAATACAGCAAGCAACAGCTATTCTAAGCGTATCGGTATTGGACTATTTTTTTGCCTTATAGGTGATACCTTTTTACTCTTCGAGTCTTATTTTATATGGGGCTTAGCCTCTTTTTTAGTTGCACATTTGATTTTTCTTTACGCCTTTGTAAAAAGACAAGGATGGCTATGGGAGCCAAAAGTTGCAGTTGTCTTAGCCCTTATTGCAATTGGAATATTTACATTAGTGTCGGATAATTTAGACAGTTTGTTTTATCCTGTATTGATTTATCTCATAGTCATTGTACTCATGAGCTGGCAAGGTTGGGCCCTGGCACTCAATCCAAAAATGGAATATCGCAGTTTTTTTGGTTGGGCTGTCTCACTGTTTTTATTTTCAGATGCTTTAATAGCAATTGATAAATTTTATTTTTCTTTTTCCTTTTCAGGTATCTTAATACTATCCACTTATTGGATTGCAATCTTTTTGATCGCGCGGTCGGTTTCGAAATAAATTAAAATTTTTACACTACTACAGGGCTAATCTATTGAATCCTATTACTTTTGCAGCTTAATTTTAATATTAGCCTTTGAAAGCATTTCAACTTATAGACAAAGCAACAGGCGGAAGTGTCAAAAACGATATTTTATCTGGAATAACGGTTGCCTTGGCCTTGGTGCCCGAAGCCGTAGCTTTTGCATTTGTGGCGGGTGTTTCGCCTGTAGTCGGTCTTTATGGGGCTTTTATGATGGGTTTGATAACCTCAATTTTTGGTGGACGCCCTGGGATGATTTCCGGTGCTACAGGGGCCATGGCCGTAGTTATGGTTCATTTGGTTAAAGAAGGAAACACTTTAGGTGGTTCCGATGCTGCAGGGCTGCAATATTTATTTTTTACGTTGCTTTTGACTGGTGGAATACAAATGCTGGCAGGGCTCTTGCGCCTCGGGAAATTTGTACGGATGATTCCGTATTCAGTCATGATGGGATTCGTCAACGGACTAGCAATTGTAATTTTTATTTCTCAATTAGGAATGTTTAAAAGTCAAGGTCAATGGTTAGAAGGATCAGCTTTAATGATGATGATCGGCTTGGTAATTACCACTATGGCAATCATGTTTTTCTTGCCCATGTTAACTAAAAAAACACCAGCAGCTTTGACCGCAATTTTGATTGTATCTATAGTGGTGATCTTTAGTGGTGTGGAAACGGAAACGGTACGTTCTTTTATTCTTTCCAATGGTGGGAGTAGTATCAAAGCCGGACTTCCAACATTTCACTTTCCTTCAGTTGCACTCTCTTTAGAGACTCTTTTGTTTGTTTTGCCTTACGCATCGATTTTGGCTGTTATTGGATTGATAGAGTCATTGATGACTCTCAACCTAATAGATGAATTAACTGATTCCCATGGGAACGGAAATAAAGAATGTATTGCTCAAGGAGCAGCCAATACTATAAACGGTCTTTTTGGAGGTATGGGGGGCTGTGCAATGATTGGACAGAGTATCATCAACATCAAATCTGGTGGTCGTGGAAGGTTGTCAGGAATTGTAGCTGCAATTGCTTTATTAGGCTTTATTTTATTCGGATCCAATCTTATTGAACAAGTCCCAATAGCAGCTTTAGTAGGAGTCATGTTTATGGTGGTCATTGGTACCTTTGCCTGGAGTACTTTTTAGGTGTTGAATAAAGTGCCCAAATCCGATGTAATTGTGATCATATTGGTCACAGGATTAACCGTTATTTTTGACTTAGCAATAGCTGTTTTGGCAGGAGTTATTTTTTCTTCCCTTGTTTTTGCATGGGAAAATGCCAAGCGCATTCGAGCGCGTAAGCATATTGATGAGTTTGGAGTAAAACATTATGAAATCTACGGCCCCTTATTTTTTGGTTGTATTGAACTTTTTAATAGCAAATTTGATATTCAAAACGACCCTGATGAAGTCATTATCGATTTTAAGGAATCGCGTATAGTAGATCAATCGGCCATAGAATGTGTCAATAAATTGACAGAGCGTTATTTAAAGCAAGGAAAAAACATTCACTTGAGACATTTGTCCTCCGATTGTGTAAAACTGATTAAAAAGGCTGAAAAAATCTGTGACGTAAATGTGTTGGAAGATCCAGATTACTTTGTGGCCATTGACAATTTCCGTCAAGCTCAAAACAGCTTAAAATCAGCTTCGTAATACCTTATTTCATTATTTCAGCCTTTAAAAACGCTATTTCTTCTTCTGAAAAAGGACTTTTATCTGTTCGGTAAATATCGTGGTGCCACACTTTAGGCATGGAGTCAAATGCTTTTGTCCATGAGGACCATGGAAAAATAGTATTGGATTTACCCGATACGAAACCCCAATTTACGGCGTGAATCTCATTTTCTTTAAACATAGGAAGGATGTCTTCAAAGGTGCTTCCATTTCCTCTAGCCAGATATTCAGTGCAAATTATGGGTCGGTTGTACTTTTTAAGTTCCTCCACCTTTTCTCTTGTTATTTGCAGGTTGTCATACGAATGAAATGAAATCACATCGGAATTTTCAATCATAAAGCGTTCTAGGGGTCTTTGAGCTTGTGGATTCCCCCAAAGGCTGTGATCCCCTTTCCAAATCCCGATTGTTAACGGTTGGGAAGGATTGACTTCTCTTGCCCAACGCACTACTTTTTTTAAAAGTGCAAAAGTGTAAGTGTACTTGTCTTTGATTTCGAGTTCAGCATATCCTGGCTGATTGGCGACATTATCCGGTTCGTTGTAAAGATCCCAGGCAACAACACGTTTGTCCTCTGCAAGGTGACTGACTACCCCTTTAATGTAGTTTTTAAGTTCGTCGTGACGAAGAGAATCACCTAAAATTGCTGCTCCAGGAGCTTGAACCCAGCCTGAATTGTGAACAAAAGGGGTGGGGTCTGGTTGTTTACCCAATTTGGGCACTGGATGCCAAACGTCGTCCAGCAGCACAAACATGGTTTTGATTTGATATTTATCCGCTGTTTCGAGATAAGCGTTGATCCTGTTGATAAAACCCAAAGAGTCCTGATCCCACAAAAGATTGTGGAGGTAAACTCGATGCATTTTCATTCCCAATTCTGCCGACCAACTCAATTCTCGATCAATTGTCTCCAAATCAAAACTTTCTTCTTGAAAAAATTCCAACTGATTGATGGCTGTACTGGGATTGAAATTGGTTCCTGCCATCCAGCCGTTTTCTTGATGCCATTTCCAGGCTTTTTCTTCTGACCAGCGTTCTGCTACCGGAGTTTTTAAGGCTTGCTGGCATTGAACGAATAAGAGGTTAAAAATTATTAGAATACAAAAGTGATTTTTCATACTTTTTAATTTTAAACTAAGACAGGGCTATGGAATCACTGACCAAAACACGTTCCCACAGGTGAGATGCTTCCTCGATAAACAATTCGTGTGTGGGATCGCTTTGATAGGTGTTTTGAACTTCTAAATCAGCAAAACTCATGGTGTAACAATATGTAAATGAATTGTCGACTACATCCCTTTTTTCAGTAGCTGCAGGACACCCCAGATGATTCGCTATTGCTTGGGGGTTGGTGTCAATTAACTTTTTTATCGCAGTTTCAAATTGACTGCGGTGTTCCTGATTGTTAGGCTCTTTAAGCCAAAAGAATACAATGTGTAATAAAGGACCAGTAGTATTTTGAATGTCATTTGATGCCATAGAAGTGTTTTAATCTGTCTGAACGTTGAGTTATTCTTGAGTCCCTAAAATAGAACTTTTTAACAAAAATAACTTGAGAATTGTTGATTTCTTAGCTGATTAGGGAACGAAAAATATGAATTCAATAAACTATATTAGCTTTTGATAGCATGAAGAATACCACAACCTATACTGAAGAAAATATACGCTCCCTTGACTGGAAAGAGCACATTAGAATGCGTCCTGGCATGTATATTGGAAAGTTAGGCGACGGCTCTTCCCCAGATGATGGGATTTACATACTCCTTAAAGAGGTTCTAGACAATTGTATCGATGAATTTGTAATGGGGGCGGGGAAGACCATCGAGATTTCAATTAAAGAGAATCTAGTTAAGGTTCGTGACTACGGTAGGGGTATTCCCCTCGGAAAGGTCGTGGATGTGGTATCTAAGATGAATACTGGAGGGAAATACGATTCTAGAGCCTTTAAAAAGTCGGTAGGTCTAAACGGAGTTGGAACCAAGGCAGTCAACGCACTTTCCTCGAGTTTTACCGTAGAGTCCAATCGGGATAAGCAGAGCAAAACAGCTTCATTTGCCTTTGGTGACCTCAAAGATGATGCACCCGTAGAAGCCAGTTCAAGAAGAAGAGGGACCAAGGTGGAGTTCATACCAGACACAACTATATTTAAAAACTACAAATACCGTTTGGAGTACGTAGAACGCATGATTAAAAATTATGTGTATCTCAATCCGGGTTTGACAATAGAATTAAATGGTGAAAAGTTCTTTTCTGAAAATGGGTTAAAAGATCTCTTGACAGATTACACTAACCAAGCAGATCTGCTTTATCCCATTATCCATATCAAAGGAGAAGATATAGAGGTTGCCCTTACCCACAGTAAAACTCAGTATAGCGAAGAATACCACTCTTTTGTGAACGGTCAACACACCACCCAAGGTGGAACTCATCAATCTGCATTCAGAGAGGGGCTGGTCAAAACCATACGGGAGCATTTTGGAAAGAATTACGACGCTTCCGACATTCGGAAATCTGTAATCTCTGCCATCAGTATAAAGGTAATGGAACCGGTCTTTGAATCCCAAACCAAAACCAAACTGGGTTCAACAGAAATGGGTGACGGCATGCCTACAGTACGGAGCTATATTGTTGAATTTCTCAGCACGCAATTGGATAATTTTTTACATAAAAACCCCACTGTAGCAGAAAGCATCCAAAAGAAAATCATTCAGGCTGAAAAAGAGCGAAAAGAACTCTCAGGTATACGTAAATTAGCTAGAGAGCGAGCTAAAAAGGCAAGCCTGCACAATAAAAAACTCAGAGACTGCCGAGTGCATTTGCCCGATCTGAAAAAGAACCGTCGTTTGGAATCTACACTCTTTATTACTGAGGGAGACTCTGCTAGCGGTTCAATTACTAAATCTCGTGATGTCAACACCCAAGCCGTTTTTAGCTTAAGAGGAAAGCCTTTAAACAGTTACGGCATGTCCAAAAAAATCGTTTACGAAAACGAGGAGTTTAACCTTCTTCAGGCGGCACTCAACATTGAGGACAGCTTGGAAGATTTGAGGTACAACAATATTGTAATTGCCACTGATGCAGATGTGGACGGGATGCACATCCGACTTTTACTGATTACTTTTTTTCTACAGTTTTTCCCCGAACTCATTAAGGAAGGACATTTGTATATTTTGCAAACACCCCTTTTTAGGGTCAGAGACAAAAAGCAAACCTTTTATTGTTACAGTGAACAGGAGCGACGAGATGCCATTGAAAAGTTAAGTGGAAAGCCCGAAATTACCCGATTTAAAGGTTTGGGAGAGATTTCTCCAGATGAGTTTAAGTTTTTTATTGGGGAAGACATACGATTGGATCCTGTCATGTTAGACAAAGCAACCACCATTGACCAACTTTTAGAGTTCTATATGGGAAAAAACACCCAAGACCGCCAAAATTTCATCATCGACAATTTAAAAGTCGAATTGGATTTACTGGAAGAAACAGCTTAGTTTCTTCTAGAATAATTTTCAACGGTATATTGTTAATTTCTTCCTTCGAATTCCCAAGCAAATATTGGTCTGATATGCTATTTTAGCAAATTATGGAAGAAATCGACCAAACTGATTTACCAGAGTCTTTTGACAATGAAAGCCTCGTCAAAGTAACGGGTATGTACAAAGATTGGTTTTTGGATTACGCTTCCTATGTGATCTTAGAGCGAGCAGTTCCCGCTATAGAAGATGGACTCAAGCCTGTACAGCGTAGAATTCTTCATTCTATGAAGGATTTGGACGATGGCCGCTACAACAAAGTTGCCAATATAGTAGGCCATACGATGCAATATCATCCTCATGGTGATGCCAGTATCGGCGATGCCATGGTACAGATAGGTCAAAAAGAGTTACTTATTGACATGCAGGGGAACTGGGGAAATATTTTGACCGGTGATAGTGCAGCAGCTTCCCGTTATATTGAAGCACGTCTTTCCAAATTTGCTTTGGAGGTTGTCTTTAGTCCAAAAGTGACCCAATGGCAACTGTCTTATGACGGAAGAAAAAAAGAGCCTATCCACCTACCGATCAAATTTCCTTTGCTTTTAGCCCAAGGGGCTGAGGGAATTGCAGTGGGCCTTTCTACTAAAATATTGCCTCACAATTTCAACGAGCTATTGGAGGCCAGCATCGCCCACTTAAAGGGCAAAAAGTTTTCTTTGTATCCTGACTTTCAAACGGGAGGGATTATAGACATCCAAAACTATAACGACGGTTTAAGAGGGGGTAAAGTAAGGGTACGAGCGAAAATCAACCAGCAGGATAAAAATACTTTGGTTATAGGTGAAATACCATTCAGCACCAATACTTCTAGCTTAATTGACAGTATTTTAAAGGCCAACGACAAGGGAAAGATAAAAATTAAAAAGATAGAAGACAATACCTCTTCTGATGTCGAAATTCAAGTGCACCTTCCAAATGGGATCTCACCTGATAAAACCATAGATGCCCTTTATGCCTTTACAGCCTGTGAAACATCAATCTCACCTTTGGGCTGTTTAATTATCGACAATAAACCTCATTTTATGGGGGTTACTGAAATATTGAAAATTTCGACAGATCACACGGTTCAAATATTAAAAATGGAGCTTGAAGTCCAACTTCAAGAGCTCGAAAATCAATGGCATTATTCTTCTCTAGAGCGCATTTTTATCGAGAATAAAATATACCGCGATATTGAAGAAGCAGAGACTTGGGAAGAGGTCATTAAAGCTATAGACGAAGGATTAAAACCTCATATAACCCACTTAAAACGACCTGTAGTTGAAGAAGACATCGTGCGTTTAACAGAAATTCGCATCAAGAGAATCTCAAAATTTGATTTGGATAAAGCCCAGCAAAAAATCGAAGCACTTGAAGGGGATATCGCAGAAGTAAAAAACAATTTAAATCATCTCATCGATTACGCCATCCGATATTTTACCCATTTAAAAAAGACTTATGGAAAGGGTAAGGAGCGTAAATCAGAAATTCGCATTTTTGACGATGTTGACGCTAAAAAGGTAGTGGTTCGAAATCAAAAACTCTACATCAATCGAAGTGAAGGATTTATAGGAACTTCCTTGCGTAAAGATGAGTTTGTCTGTGAGTGTTCTGATATTGACGATGTTATTGCGTTTACTAAGGACGGTAAAATGCAAGTAGTAAAAGTTGACAGTAAAGTCTTTATTGGAAAAAACATCATCCATGCCGCCGTATTTAAGAAAAAAGACAGCCGAACGATTTATAATATGATTTACCGTGACGGTAAAAATGGAACTACTTTCATCAAGCGATTTGCAGTTACAGGAGTAACTCGCGAGAAGATTTACGATTTGACTCAAGGCAAAGTCCAATCCGAGGTGCTCTATTTTTCGGCTAACCCTAATGGAGAGGCTGAAATTGTGACAATTATACTGAGAAGTTCTGGAAGCATCAAAAAGTTAAAATGGGATTTGGATTTTGCCGATTTACAAGTCAAAGGACGATCGGTCAGAGGAAATACAGTTACCAAATATAATGTTAGAAAGGTCGAATTAAAAGAAAAAGGGGTTTCTACACTCAAGCCACGTAAAATCTGGTTTGACACAACTATTCGTCGATTAAACCTAGAGGGAAGAGGAGAGTTGTTAGGAGCCTTTAAAGGGGAGGACAAACTCCTTATTGCCTCCCAGAAAGGAACGGTTCGGGTAGTGTTTCCAGAATTGAGTCTACATTTTGACGATTCGGTCGCTCACATCGAAAAATGGATACCTGAAAAACCAATTACAGCCATCCACTTTGATCCTGAAAAAGAACGTTATTTCCTTAAGCGTTTTTGTATTGAAAGTGAAGATAAAGAGGATTCTTATATTAAAGAGGGTGGAAGTCATGTCTTTACGAGCTTTGAGGGACGTCCTATACTCACGGTAGAATTTGAAAAACCCAGAGGAAAAGCAAAGCCTGACAACTTGGAAATCAATGCTGAGGAGTTTATATCAGTCAAAGGATTCAAGGCTTTAGGGAATCAACTAACGGATAAAAAAATCAAAAAAATATCACTTAAGGAAGCGTTAAACTATGAACTCCCTGAGGAGCAAGACGTAAACGAGATTGAAGTCAAGGGAGAAGAAGCAATTAGCTCAGAAAATGACGAAAGTCAAATCAGCTTAGATTTTTAAGCCTTTTTCTTTTTTCTAAACCGCATATTAATCATTTCCACACCGAGGGAGAATGCGATAGCAAAGTATAAATATCCTTTTGGAATTACGCCAATAGTCGAGCCAAAGATTTTGGTGTGTGAGAGGTGTGCCGCTTCAGTGATTAGCATAAAGCCAATAAGTAGCAAAAACGCCAATCCTAAAATTTGAAGCGAAGGGTAGGTGTTTATAAATTTACTCACTGGTACTGCGAAAAGCATCATAATAAGTATGGATAAAATAACAGCTGAAACCATTATTTGAATGGCGTAGGGAATGCCATTGGTCATGCCTACAGCGGTCAAAATTGAATCAAACGAAAAGACAATATCGATTAAAACAATCTGAAATAAGGCACGAGCATAAGTCAGTTTATTTGATTTCGATTCCGTAACTGTTTCGTCCAGGTTTTCAGCCTTTTCATAGATTTCTTTAGTGCTTTTATAAAGTAAAAATAGCCCCCCAAAAATCAGAATAAGAGACTGAATGGATAAGTCTGTACTAAACCATCCCCAGTCAAAACTCAATAGTGAAACTTGCATCTGTACAAGCCAATTAATCCCCATAAGCAGCAGTATTCTCGTAAACATAGCCATTGAAAGTCCAATACGCATTAATTTTTTTCGATCAGCTTCAGGAAAACGGCTTGCTAAAATGGAAATAAAAATAATATTATCTATACCGAGAATGATCTCGAGAAATGTCAGCGTTAAAAAAGCAAAGATTAGATCAGGGGTTAACATATTTATTGGATTTTTTGAATTGTTCCGCGTTGGGTATTCTTAATGTCACCAACCAAAGAGTATTCAAAAGTGTAGGAATTGTTTTGGGTACTAATGATTTTGATTTGAATAGGACGCTTGTCTTGATTCGATGTTGGATTGAGCTTAGTGATTATGCACTCACAATCGTTTACCCAACGAATACTGGCAGTATCTATTTTGCCCTCATAGCGCTCAATTTCATAAAGTGAATCTCGTGTAAAAGTTGAAGTTTTCATGCTGCCATTGATAATCTGAGAAAACTCAAAAGTCCCTTGGTGAAAAGGGGTGCAATCACGTTCAACGGTATAGCAGGAGGCAAACATTAGAATAATGAACACAAGCAGTCGATTCATAGGGAATAAAAATACTAAGATTTAGGCAAAAACACACGAAAAGTACCATCCTTATAAGTCTGAATGATTTGTAAAACATCGGTGTCTAAAACGTCCAAAGAAGTTGATAGAGATTTCTGGGGTGGGTTGGTACTTTTTTCATCTTCTAATACATTCACTTTCACCGGCTCAGCTAAATGCAGATTTGAGGTAGGGGAGGTTTTTTTTCTTGCCCCCAAAAGCAACCAGTCAAAATCTGCCTCAGCAAATTCTGCCTGGACTTTTAAAATAAATTCCAAACTCGGCTTGTTTCTTCGCGATAAAATATGAGAAACAGATGAGCGTTGTACACCAATTTTTTCTGCAAAAGCAGCTGCATTTAATTGGTGATTTTCCATCAATTGTTCCAGTCGTCTTAAAAATGCATCAGTGTTTAACATCGTAAACTATTTTTTAAATTTATACCAATATACAACTGTAAATCTAAATCTACAAGTTAATAATATATAAAACTATTAGTTTATATAATTTATATAAATTATTGATTAACAGTATATAATACATACATTAATCTATTTTTATTACAATTGTATACAACAAGTTCTATTAAAAAAATAAAACCATTAAAATGAATACTTATGTAAACAACAAATGTAAACAAATGGTTGTTTACATTTGTATTAGAAAATCTATTCATGACTTGTAAACGGTATTTACCTCCCGCGCTTTTAGATCGTTTTTTCAATCAATTTGACACTGATGTAAAATCTACAGTTGGTTATACTGTTCAGAATCGTCCTATTAATTTATTAAAGATTGGCTCAGGTGATTATCACGTTTTAATGTGGTCACAGATGCATGGAAACGAAAGCACCACTACCAAGGCTTTATTGGATTTTATTCCATGGTTTTTATCTGAGGCACAAATTAAGTATCAGGAGGCTTTTACATTACATATCATTCCACAATTAAACCCAGACGGTTCGCATCTCTATACCAGGTCTAATGCCAACGGGATTGATTTAAATCGCGACGCAATTCACCTTACTCAGCCGGAAAGTAAGGTTCTTAGGCAGGTATACGAATCGATTAAGCCCGATCTTTGTTTGAATTTACACGGACAACGGACAATTTATGCGGCTGGTAATGGGGGTCCGTCTGCGAGCTTGTCTTTTTTGGCACCAGCTGCAAATGAAGAAAGAAGTCTTACTGATGCTAGAAAAGAAGCGATGCTTCTGATTGCCTCCATTGTTCAGGGGCTTTCGAGTGAATTGCCCGATGCCATTGGACGTTATGACGACAGTTTTAATCCAAACTGCGTTGGAGATTCATTTACCCAGTCTGGGTCACCTACTTTACTATTTGAAGCAGGCCATATACCTGGGGATTACCAACGCGAACAAACTCGTGCCTTTATTTTTCAAGCCTATAAATTGCTATTTAAGCAGTTGTTAAGCCCCAAGCCTTTTGAGTTAGATGACTACCTTAATTTACCGCAAAACACGGTTGAATTTTGCGATCTCATAGTTTCTGGAGTACGGATTTTTGATAATGGCACCCAAAAAGAAGACCAACAAATCGCAATCCAATACCTTGAAACTCTTGTCAATGGCGAGATTGCATTTTTACCTCAAATGCTTCAGTACGGGGATAAGCTCCATTTACGTGCCCACAAATATCTTGATCTACCCACCGAACTTCAGTCAACTCCCTTAGTTTTTAACAAACAAAGCTTAATCAAAGAATTTAAATTTACTGATCAATTTTCATTAAAAGGCTAAATTTTCAGCATATTATTCAATGAAATAGGACAAAATTAATTAAATTTGCAATCCTAAAAACTATATGTTGAACTCATGAGTAAAGTAAACTTAGATGAAATTGATCATCAAATTCTCGATATCCTAATAGACAATACCCGTATTCCTTTTACAGACATTTCAAAGCGACTTTTAATCTCCGCCGGGACAGTTCATGTTCGAGTAAAAAAAATGGAAGAATCCGGTATAATTAAAGGCTCATCTCTAAACCTTGACTACGTAAAATTGGGTTACTCCTTTATTGCCTATGTTGGGATATTTCTTGAAAAAACAAATACCACAATTGAGGTTTTAGATTCCTTAAAAAAAATACCCTACATCACTGTTGCTCATATTACAACGGGCAAGTTTAATATTTTTTGCAAAGTTAGAGCACGAGACACGCACCACGCAAAAGACATTATTTTTAGAATCGACGATGTAGAAGGTGTTTCAAGAACCGAAACCATGATTTCTCTAGAAGAGAGCATCAACGATAAAAAACGATTAATGCACAGCATCTTTAACGAATTATAATTATTAAAACCCTAATGGCTCGAAAACCAAAAATTGAAAGATTTAAAGAAAAAATCCTTTCCCGCTTTCAAATCTACAACAGCCTTTTTTTGACCCTCCCTTATGAGAATATCAAGAGGACCTCGATGCTTTTACCGCTTTTTGCAGATCATTGCCAAAAGCAATTTGAATTAAAGAAAAATCCCAATGAAATAGTAGAAACATTTTTTAATCGTTTTGCACCTGAGCTTAAATTGAATGACCAACAAGATTTGTTGTTTAACTTTATTCGGTATATCGAACGTCAAGTTGTTCTTTTTGACGCCATAGAAGACGCTGGTTTTTCCTATGTCAACAATATGCACGGTAGGGGGACCCTCAGAAACATTAAAGAAGAGGCACAGAAAAAACGCTTGTCCCAAGCACTGAAAGATTATATCAAGCGATTTAAAGTACGTATAGTGCTTACTGCCCACCCTACTCAGTTTTATCCAGATAACGTATTGGTTATTATTAACGAGCTTTCCAATGCCATAGCACAAGACGATCTAGATCGGATACAAAAACTACTTGTACAATTGGGAAAAACCCCCTTTTACAAAAAAGAAAAACCAACTCCTTTTGATGAGGCAATAAGTCTTATTTGGTTTTTAGAAAACGTCTTTTATCATTCTGCAAGTACTATTTACAATTACATCGCCGATCATATTGTTGATTCCGAGGAATTGAATAATGCCATTTTTGATTTTGGATTTTGGCCAGGAGGAGACCGAGATGGGAATCCATATGTGACCCCTGAAATCACTCTAAAAACTGCTAAACGACTTCGTTTTTCTATTTTGAGAAACTACTATAGAGACTTGAGAAGGCTAAAACGAAAATTGACTTTTCCCGGAGTGGAGGAGCGGGTAGTAGACCTTGAACACGCCGTTTTTAACGCCCTTTTTTATCCTGAACGCAATAGTGATTTTTCATTAAAGCATGTCAAATCCGAGATGAATTATATTTGCGAGAGCATAAAGAAAGAACATAAAGGACTGTATTTGGAGGATGTAAAGGACATGATGCATAAGCTTGAACTATTCGGCTTTCATTTTGCCAGTCTAGACATCCGACAAGATTCAAGGGTCCATCACGGCGTGTTTACAGAAATTGTATCTCATCCAGACATTCAAAAATATGTTAAAAATTTACCTGTCAATTATGTAGACTTAAGCGAAGAGGAGCGTTGTATAGTTTTACCGAAATTGACAGGAGATCTTCCTTCCACTATTTTCTCTGATGAAATTACGCACCAAACACTGGAGTGTATACGATCAATGCAGGTGATTCAGGGAACCAATGGGGAGCGTGGCTGTAATCGTTATATTATAAGTAATTGTCAAACTTTAGAGAATATTCTTGAGCTGTTTGCCATGTGCCGTATTAGTGCTTGGGAAGATCCAAAAGTAGATTTTATTCCCTTATTTGAAACCATACCGGATCTGGAAACTGCTGCTGAAGTCATGGACGGTTTATTTAGTAATCCAATTTATAAAAAACACCTTGAGCAGCGCGGGTCTAAACAAATTGTAATGCTGGGCTTTTCCGACGGTACCAAAGACGGAGGCTATTTTATGGCAAATTGGAGTATTTATAAAGCAAAAGAAGAGCTTAGTGAACTCGCTTTAAAGTACGGCGTCCGGGTTGCCTTTTTTGATGGTAGGGGAGGTCCGCCGGCACGTGGAGGAGGAAATACACATGAGTTTTACGCCTCCATGGGAGATACTATTCAGAATGACGACATTCAATTGACTGTGCAAGGGCAGACCATCAGTTCTAATTTTGGAACCTTGGATTCTTCTCAATTTAACTTAGAACAGTTGTTGAGTTCAGGTATTGAAAGTCAGCTATTTAGCCCAGGCAAAAACAACTTCACTGATGCCGACCGTTCTACCATGAATGAAATTGCTAAGATCAGCTACGAAGCGTATCAAGATTTTAAAGCCCACCCAATGTTTATTCCTTATCTAGAGCGAATGTCGACCCTACCTTATTACGCCAAAACCAATATTGGTAGTCGTCCGTCTAAAAGAGGAAAATCATCCGAACTCCGATTTGAAGATTTACGTGCCATCCCTTTTGTAGGTAGCTGGAGTCAATTAAAACAGAACGTACCTGGCTTTTTTGGTGTTGGGACTGCGCTCGATCACTTTTTGAATAAAGGAAAATTGGAAGATGTCAAACAATTGTTCCACAACTCACGATTCTTTAGAACATTAGTGTTTAACAGTATGATGAGTTTAACTAAATCTTTTTTCCAACTGACGGCCTATATGAAAGAGGATAAAGAGTTTGGCATGTTTTGGGAATTGATTTTTAATGAGTATTCGTTGACTAAAAAATTACTCTTGGAGGTTAGTGATTTTAAATCTTTGATGGAGAATGAAGCTGCTGGTAAAGCCTCGATCAAAGCAAGAGAAGAAATTGTTCAGCCTTTACTTACCATTCAGCAGTATGCACTGATGGAATTGCAAAAATTAAAGAACACCAAAAATCCAGATAAAAAGCAAATGGAAGTAATGGAAACTATGATTACCCGTTCGCTATTTGGAAATATAAACGCGAGTAGAAACTCAGCTTAAGCTGATTGATAGAATGCAAATGCTTCTGCAATCAGCTCTTGTGGAACTTCGACATCGATGTCGGGTTGACCTATTGTTTTGAGTAGTACAAAATTAATACGCCCAGCCTTGTTTTTTTTATCGTGACGCAATAAGTCAATGATGGCTTTTTGATCTTTGGAACTGATTGTAATGATAGGATAAAAGCTCTTAAAAGTGTGTTTGATTTCATTTGCAGTAGCTTCTCTGAGTCCACTGCATTTAGTCGCTAGATAGGCTTCCATCACCATACCAATGGCAATGGCTTCACCGTGTAAAAGTCTTGATTTTTTGGAGTATGTGAGGTAATATGATTCTATGGCATGTCCTAGAGTATGCCCGAAATTTAAGATTTTACGCAGGCCTTTTTCAAAGGGATCCTCCAATACAACTTTAGTTTTTTCAGCAACAGAGGGTTTGATGAACCCCTCAAGATTATTAACTGACAAATCCGAAATTGTTTTCAGGGTGTTCCAATAGTCAGGATTTGCGATTAAGCCGTGTTTGAGCATTTCAGCAAAACCACTTCTCAACTCTTCATTAGCTAAGGTTTTGAGCCATTCAGGAGCGATTATGACCCCCTGAGGCTCTTGTATGACGCCGATTTGATTTTTTAATGCTCCTAGGTCAATGCCCGTTTTTCCTCCTACGGAAGCATCTACCATAGCCAATAGGCTGGTCGGAATATTGTAAAAATCAATTCCTCGCTTAAAAGTACAGGCAACAAAACCACCGAGATCGGTCACTACGCCTCCCCCTAGGTTGATCAAAACACTGCTTCGATCTGCTCCCCCGGCAGACAGTTCCTCCCACAAACTTTGGCAGCTTGTCAAGTTTTTATTTTCTTCACCGGCAGGCATCGTCAGTACTGC